>JAADHA010000025.1 GCA_013152105.1 Oligoflexia bacterium
GTTGCGGCGTACAGTCTCGCCGAGCTGCTCGGCACGACGATCACGTGGCAGGATCTCGGGGCTGGCAACGGCCCCAGGCTACCCGACATGGGATCGCGGGACTGAACAGCTTGGGTTCCCCGCGCTTCCACCATATGGTAGGCTGACGCCACCACCAAACAAGGAGCTTTGATCGCGCGCTTTCTGGCAGCATTCGTCTTCATGATGCTCTTCGCGACGACGGCCTACGCAGATTCCATCTCTGGAAGCTGCAAGAACAGCAGCGGCGAGAAGTGCCTGAAGAACAACCACACGATCTCGACGTCCTGGAACTCGACCAAGGGTTACCCGGACAGCAGCGGCAACTACGACGTCGATCTCGGCGGCACGGTGGGCCAGACGATCATGGTCTACTGCGATGGCAGCAAAGTGGGCACGGTCAGCGTGAAGGGCCGGACGCACTTCAACGTGGTCTGCCGCTGAGTCAGCGGTGAGGAGTCAGCGATGAGAAAGGTACTCATGCATGCGGTCGCGCTCGCGGTTCTGCTGATGGCGGGTATCGCGTGCAGCCAGTCCACTACGCCACCCTCGAAGGTAACGAAGTCGACCTCGAAGGCAACGAACTCGATCGGAATGGAGTTCGTCTTGATCCCCGCCGGCAGCTTCACGATGGGGGCCGATCCGAACTTCGAGGACGCGTACCCCAGGGAAACGCCCAGGCACCGGGTGAGCATCAGCAAGCCCTTCTACTTGGGCAAGACCGAGGTGACGCAGCAGCAGTGGGTCGCCGTGATGGGCTCAAACCCTAGCTTGTTCAAAGGGCGGAGCTACCCCGTCGATCAAGTCTCCTGGAACGACGTGCAGGCGTTCATCCGAAAGCTGAACGCGAAGGACGGCACGACCGTGTACCGGCTGCCCACCGAGGCAGAGTGGGAGTATGCCTGCCGGGCGGGTACAACGGCCACATACGGCTTTGGGGACGATGCAGGGCAGCTTGGCCAGTTCGCCTGGTTCGATGGGAACTCGGGGGGAAAAAACGCACCCGGTCGGCCAGCTCAGACCCAACGCGTTGGGCCTGTACGACATGCATGGAAACGTCTGGGAGTGGGTCCAAGACCAGTATGGCGCGAAGTACTACTCGTCGAGCCCCATGGCTGATCCGCGCGGGCCGTCATCTGGCTTTCTCCGGGTGCTTCGCGGCGGGTCGTGGCACTTCGATGCGGACTTCGCTCGCGCGGCGTTCCGCTACGTCGGCAACCCCGACTACCGCTACTGCACCCTTGGCTTTCGCCTTGCCAGGTCGGCGCCCTAGGCGCCGGGTGGTTCACTACGCCCTCTGCGCCGAGATCGAGCTGGAGCATGGCGCCGTCGAGTGGAGCTTCGCCTGCCGTCGCGGCAAGGGCGTGCTCTCGGCGCTCCGCCACGTGCAGCGCCTGGCGCGGCAGCACCCATATGTACTGAAGCTGGACGCCCGGCATTTCTTGAATCACTCATCTTGATGCTCCTTCAAAAACTCACGTGGTCGAGGTGGCCGTCCCGAAGCCTCCTGAGTCTGTCGAGGGTTTCGGGGCTGTCGGGGAACAGGTACATGCGGGTGGCGGAATCACGCTCGATTTGCACCGCGCTGCGGTAGATCTTGTGGTACAGCCACGGTGCCTTGACGCCGAGAGCGGCGGCGACCTGTGGCACGGTCAGCAAGCCATCGAATCGGCGCGGACGAGGCCCCTTGTACCTGTGCAGCCGGCCGTGCTCGCGACGGATCGCGCCGACGGTGCTCGCAGGCACGTGGTCGGTCCGCGTCGACTTGAACCCCTGTTGGGTCAAGGCGTCGGCGATCTCGCTGTCATCGAGCCCCTCGGCCTCGAGGGCGAGTGCCTTGGCCACCATCTCGTCGTAGTCGGACAGGTTTCGGAGGGCGCCGACGTTGACCGTGACCTCGAACTCGCTAACGGCGCCGCCGCGCCACACGATACGGACTTGGACGTGGTCCCAACGCTCCCGGGTGCGCCTGAGGACCACCTTGTCGATCAGGCAGCGCAGGAGCGCCTTGCGCTGGGGCCGGGTGAGCGTGTCACGCTGCCACAGATCGGGGAGAGACTGGCCGAAGGACTCGAACGCCGCACGGAGGTCGCGAGGGATCGACAGCGGCACGACCTTGTCCCGCTCCCGACGTGTCTCGTCGATCCTGTCCTGGGCCTTCTGGAGCGACCTGAGCGCGAGTTCCCAGCGCCGCTCGAGCTCTCCGGCGACCAACCGGTTGTCAGGATCGATGCGCTCGTAGCGCCGACGTGCGAGATCCGCTTCGTAGCGGAGTCGCTGCACTTCACGGTCCTGGGCGGTGTCCACGTCCGACTGCGCGTCGTGCCTGGACTGCAGCGCGGCCTCGTAGAGGTCGAGCTCGGCCGGCGAGAGTGCCTCGAAAAATGCGTTGACAACGCCTTGGTCCACGGCGTCGCCGGGGACATACTGGCATGTGGGATCGCCGGTCGAGACGCGTTTCGCCTGGCACAGATAGCGCGTGCCGCCCTTGTACGAGACCAGTAGCTTGTGACCACACTCTCCGCAGTACGCCAAGCCCTGCAGCAGGGCGCTGCCTTGGCGTGGGATACCCCTGCTCATGTTGCGCTGGTACTCGGCGTAGTTGTCCCGGAGGATCGCCTGGATCCGCTCGAAGTTCTCCCAGGTGATGTAGGCGGGGTAGCGATCACGGATCAGCACAGGCCAGTCCTCCATGGCGCGACGCCGTTGACTTGGCGAGGATTGAGGATCGGGGCGGACAGACTCGGTCTTCCCATACGCGAAGGCACCGGCGTAGGCGGGGTTCTTGAGGATGCTCAGTACCGCGGCGGTGGTGGGCTTGCGCCAGACCGTCTCGGTGTTCCGGTGGCGGCGCGGGAGCTTGATGTGGTGCTGGCGGAGGTGGTCGCGGACCTTGCATGCGGACTTCAGATCCAGAAAGCTCTGGAACACCAGATCGATGGCCTCCTGGACCTGCATGTCGGGATCCTTGACGACCTGGTCGTCGTTCTGGCGAATGAGGCCGACAGGAAGCGCCAGGGCGAGTTCCCCGCGTTCGGCCTTGCTACGGAGCCCGGCGGTCAATCGACCTCGCAGGGTGTGCAGCTCCAGTTCGCTGATGATGCCCTTCATCCCCAGCATCATCCGGCCGTTCACCGATGCAGGGTCGTACACGCCATCCCGATCGGCGATCAGCGTGTCCTTCAAGGCGCACACGTCGAGGAGTGGGTACCAGTCGCTGCAGTTGCGCGCGAGTCGGGTGGTTTCGTAGCCGAGCACGATGCCGACGTTGCCCATCGCCACGTCGGCGAGCAGGTTCTTGTAGGCGTCCCGGCCGGCGGTCGTCTTGGCCGTGTTGCCCGTGTCGCTCTCAACGACATCGATGCGCTCGTCGGGCCACCCCAGGCACCGAGCATGCTCGCGCATCGCGCGCTGCAGCTTGCCGCTCTCCAGGTTGGTCAGAACCTGCTGGGGTGAGGACTGCCGGACGTAGATCACCGCCTTGCGGTCGAGGTGTCGCGGTTGGACGAGTGGGGAACTGGTCATCGAGCACCTCGCGCACGACGGCGGTAAGATCCGCCACGATCTGCTCCTCGAGGGTGGCGGAGATGCCAGCCCAGACGCACCGTGGATGGGTCAGCGGAGTGCCACGCATGGGAGGAGATGGGGTGTGAGAGCAGCCATGGGAGAGCCCACATATGCGCAGACGTGGACGAGTCAAGACCCGCCTTCGACCGGACATGAAGTTCTTGAGGACTTCGATCTTGCACCGGCCCGATCACGAGTTCTCCCAGCCGCTCAGGGTCGCGACGAGGTCGGCGATGGCAGCCTCCGTCAGCTTCGTGGGAGCGAGGTCCGAAGTCGTCGGCCTGAGGGCGGCGACAGGGACCTTCAGTAGTACGTCGTCACGGTCTCCATGGAAGACCAGGACGTAGCGGGCGTTGGGACGCACGATCTCTCGCGCGACGCGGAACGTGCGACCCCACAGTGGGTGGTGCGGGTCGTGGACTGTCACCACCTCGTCGATACACTCGAGTGAGTGTTTGACGGGGGTATCGAGTTGCTGGATAGTTCGAGACGCTCAGCCACGCCGTCCTGAAGCGGCTGCTCGCGCGCCGGATCCGGGACGAGCGCGTGCGCTGGTTGTACGGCGTGTTCATCGACGCTGGCGCGCCGGGCTCGAAGCCCGGTCGCGGGCTCCCCATCGGCAACCTCAGAAGCCAGCACTTTGCCAACTTCTACCTCGGTCCCTTGGACCGCCTCGTCACCCGCGACCTGCGGGCCGGTGGCTACTGCCGGTACATGGACGACGTGCTGGTGCTCGGCGACTCCAGGACCGCGCTGTGGGAGTGGCATCGCCGGATCGAGGAGCTGGTCCGCACACGGCTCGATCTCGTTCTCAGGCCCGAGGTGACGCGAGTCCTCCCGGTCAGCGAGGGCGCCCCTTTTCTCGGCTTCGTCGTGTTCCCCGGCACGATCCGCTTCGACCGGCATCGAGTCCGCCGGTGGCGCTCACGAATGCGGTCGCTGCAGCGGGGCCTTGACCGCGGCGACCTCACCGGCGAGGCCGCGCAGCGGGCCGCAGACAGTCTGATCGGCTGGGCGCGACATGGAGACACCTTCTCGATGCGCCGCGCGTGGGTCACGAGGCGGTGGTAGGCCGGCCCAGGGCGAGGAGACCATGAGGCTCGAACCGGGTGAATCGCGGCGGGTCGTGGAACAACGATGCGGACAACGCTCGCGCGGCGAACCGCAACGACAACGACCCCGACAACCGCAACGACAACCTCGGCTTCCGCCTTGCCAGCCCAGGCGCCTCGCGGCTACCGCCGCGCTGGGTCCGACGCTGGTGATTACGGTCGCGAGCGCAGCATCACGCGCCTGACCATCGTCTCCGAGCCGGCGCCTC
>JAADHA010000675.1:0-7680 GCA_013152105.1 Oligoflexia bacterium
ATGACATCACCGTACCGCTCCACCACGACCCGACGCTTGATCTTCAGCGTAGCCGTCAACTCGCCCTCTTCCACCAACAGAGCCCGCGGCAACAGCGCCCACCGCTTGATAGTAGCAAAAGAGGGCAGGGACGCATTGGCCGCATCGACCCGCGCCTGAACAGCGGCCTGAACAGCGGCCTGGGCGTCAGCCTGAGCGTCAGCCTGAACGTCGAGATTCAGCGTGATGAGCGCGACCAGGTAGGGGCGCTCGTCGCCGACCACGATGACCTGGTCGATGATGCCGCCCTCGATGGCCTTCTCGATGGGGGCCGGCGCGATGTTCTCGCCACCGGCGGTGACGATGATGGCCTTCTTGCGGCCGGTGATGCGCAGGCGGCCGTCGGTGTCGATGGTGCCGAGGTCGCCGGTGTGGAACCAGGGCAGGCCGCCGTCCTCGGCTGGGGTCAGGACCTGGGCCGTGGCCTGGGCTTGGTCGAGGTAGCCGTCGAAGACGCCAGGGCCGCGGACGAAGACCTCGCCGTCCTCGGCCAGCCGCAGCTCTACGCCGGGCAAGGGCCTGCCGACGGTGCCCAGGCAGCGGTCGTTGACGGTCGTCATCGTGGCGGGGGCGCAGGTCTCGGTGAGCCCCCAGCCCTCGCAGACGGCCATGCCCATGGCCTCGAACCACAGCCCGACCTCGACCGAGAGGGCCGCGCCGCCGCTGATGATGTGGGTCAGCTCGCCCCCCAAGGCCGCGCGGACGCGGCTGCCCACCAGGCGCTCGGCCAAGGCTTGCTGGAGTCGCAGGCGCAGGGGTACGCGCTGCTTGCCGCGCTCCAGCCAGTACACCGCGCTGCCGACCAGCACGGCCCAACGCAACAGGGCCACCGGCACGGGCCCCCGCTGCGCCGCCTGGGCTTCGGCCTTGGCCTTGATCTTCTCGAGCATGCGCGGCACGGTCACCAGGATCTGCGGCCGGCACAGGCGGATCACCTGGGGCAGGTCGGCGATGCTGGGCGAGAACCAGCCAGAGAGTTCTTCGACCAGGCCGCGGTAGACGGCGAAGCGCTGCAGGCTGTGGGCCAGGGGCAGGAACACGATGGATCGGCTGCCGGGGGCGATGGGCTCGACCAGGGCGGTGGCGGCGATGTTGGCCAGGAAGTGGCGGTGGCGAAGCAGCACGCCCTTGGGCAGGCCGGTGGTGCCGCTGGTGTAGACCACCGTCGCCGGGTCGTCGGGAGAGATGGCCGCGATCTGCCGGCGCAGCAGGTCCAGATCCGGGCGAGCGGGGGCCAGGGCCGGAATCGCGGCGTCCTCTTTCATGGCGAAGGTGTGGCGCAGCTCGGGGAGCGGGTCGAGGAAGGGGGCCAGTCGCGTGGCCAGGGCGTCGTCCTCGACGACGACGATCTGTGCCTTGCTGTGCGCGAGCTGCCAGGCGATGTCCTTGCCCGGCAGGGTCGGGTAGATGCCAACCGTCACGCCGCCCAGTGAGAGGATGGCCAGGTCCAAAGCTGCCCAGGCGTGGCTGGTCTCGGCGACGATGGCGACGGGGCTGCCCTTGCCGATCCCCAGGGATCGCAGGCGCACGACCAGGCCGGCGACGTTGTCGAGTGCGTCGCGCAGGGTCACCTGGCGCCAGCCCTCGGGCGCGCCAGGGGCGCCGGGTCGGTCCAACTCGGCGAAGGCATGGCCCGGCGGGGCGAGGGGCACGGTGAAGGCGACCCGGTCGGGCGTGCGATCGACACAGTCCAGGAACAAGGCGGGGACCGAGCGAACGGATCCCAGCCGCGAGGCCCCCGGGAACGTCAAGGCATCACTCATGCTGGCCGTCCAGGAAGGAGAGCAGGGCCTGGTTGAACTCAGCCGGGTCCTGGAAGTTGGGGCCGTGGGCCGCGCCGTCGATGACGACGAGCTGGGCGTGCAGGGCGTCGGCGAGCTGTCGGCCCTCAGACAGGGGAAAGACCGGGTCCTTGCTGCCCCAGATCACCAGCACGTGCTGGAGCACCCGCAAGCTCTCGGGCGGGAACAGATTCGAGGTTGGTGAGCAGCGCGCGGTGCTGGTCCTGGTCGCAAAGGAAGTAGGCCCGCTGGATGTCGCGCAGGACGAAGCGAGGGATGGCCGGACCGTGGGGCCGAACCAGGGAGAGCAGGCGCCCGACATCCTGGGGGGTCTGGGGCACGAAGACATCAGCCGGGTCGTCGACGCCCAGGCGCTGGTTCATGGCCTGCTGGTCGGCGGCATCGAAGACGGGCCCGGGAGAGTCCACGATGACCACGTGGTCGACCCGGTCGGCGTAGCGCTGGGACAGCAGCAGGGCCACGAAGCCGCCATACGAGATGCCGGCGATGTCGAAGCGCGCGACGTGGAGCTGGTCCAACAGGTCCATCATCGTGTCGACCTGGAGGTCGAGGGTGGGCTCCAAGCCGACGGCGGTGCTGTCGCCGAACCACAAGAGGTCGGGGATGATGAGGGTGTGGGTCTGGGAGAGGATGTCGATCTGCTTGGCCCAGGTGGTCAGCCCGTCGCCGCCGAAGCCGTGCACCAGCACCAGGGGCGGCCCGCTCCCCCCCATCCAGAAGTGGACCTGGCGCGCACCGAGCACCGTTCGATATTCTTGCAGGCCATGGTGGCGCGCGTCGTGCTGGATCCTGCGAGCCGCGACCTTGCTCAAGCTACAGGCGGGCAGCACGGCCAGGGTGAGCGGGACGCCCAATATGAAGCACAGCAACAGGTGGGTCCGAGTGGGGAACATGGGCGAGAAGGTAGCGCGCCGCGATAGCCAGGGCCGCACTGACAGGAGGCAAGCATGGACTGGAAGCTGGTCGCGACCGCCTTCGGCGCGGTGTTCATCGCCGAGCTGGGCGACAAGACCAACCTGGCGACGATGGCCTTGGCCGGGTCGAACGCGTCGAAGTGGTCGGTGTTTGCCGGTGCGTCCCTGGCCTTGGTGCTGACGACTGCCCTGGGCGTGCTGGCCGGAGACCTGGTGAGTCGGTTTGTCCCCGATCTGTGGATCAATCGCGGCGCCGGGTTGATGTTCATTACGATCGGGCTGTTCTACCTGGTGGGCAAGTAGCGGCCGGACGGCTTGCACAAGATCGGGGTACACTCTGCCCCATCGGACACCCGGAGACAGCATGGTGCTGCTCATCAGCGTGGCGCTGCTGGCCTGCACGGCCGGCAAGGACACGGCTGGCACGACACAAGCAGTGGACAGCGATGGCGACGGCTACTCGGTGGCCCTGGGCGACTGTGACGACCAGGACCCCGAAGTCCACCCGCTGGCCGATGAATGGTGCGATGGCATCGACAACAACTGCAACCACGTGGTGGATGAGTCCAGCGCCATCGACGCCGCGACCTGGTACGTCGACGCCGACCAGGACGGCTACGGCGATGTGGACCAGCCCCAGCCGGGCTGCAGCGCGCCCGCAGGCACGGTGGCGGACGCCACGGACTGCAATGACGACGACGCGACGATCTACCCAGGGGCGGACGAGATCCCCTGTGACGGCATCGCCCAGAGCTGTACCGGTTGGGACGGGGACCGCATCGTGCCCGACGAATACCCGGTGTTGCAGGACGCGATCTCGGACGCGATGCCCGGCGAGACCATCTGCGTCTACCAGGGCAGCTACGACGCGGTCGTGGTGGACCGCGCGCTCACGATCATCGCTCGGCAGGGGGCGAATCGGACAGAGATCGTGGGGAACGCTGGCCCTGCGCTGACGGTCGACGCGGTGAGCGGGCTGACGGTGACCGGCTTCACGCTGACGGGGGGCGACGCCGAGTCCGGGGGCGGGATGTTGGTGCAGAACAGCAACAATGTGTGGGTGCAGGACTGTGTCTTTGTGGACAACAGCGCCAACCAGGGTGGCGCCGCGGCGATCCTCGTCAGCCAGGACGTGATCTTCCAGGACTCAGCTTTTTCCCGGAATCACGGTGCAAACGGCGGGGCCATCGCGATCTGGGGCAGCGACCGGGTCAGCATCGACAACGTGACCTTCATCAACAACGAGGCCGACCACGGCGGAGGATCGATCTACTGCAAGGGTTCGGGCTTCACCATGAACCAGGTCGACATCAGCTCGAACAGGGCCGAGCAAGGAGCGGGCCTGTACCTGGACCGCTGCGACCTGGTGGCGACAGGCGGCCAGATCAGCGGAAACCAGGCGCTGGGTAGCGACAAGGTGGTCGCCGCAGGGGGCGGACTGTGGGCCCTGGGGGGCAGCGTCAGCTTCACCGACACCGAGTTCAGCGACAACAGCCCGGATGACAGCTACTGCGTCGCGACGATCGGCTGCTAGCGCCGCCGACCATGCTACTCCAAGCCCCATGGCCGCCCTCACCTTCGCCGTCCTGACCGACTCGCACTTCCATGCCCAGGGACCCGACGCCGGGGTCCAGCAGGGCTACCCCAGTGACGCCAGCTTCAACGCCCGAAACGCGGCGGTGCTCACAGCGGTGCAGGCGGCACAGCCCGCCTTTGTGATCCACCTGGGGGACCTGCCGCACCCGGTCCCGGGGCTGGCGGCACACCGCGCGGCGCTCGATGTGGCCAAGCGGACCTTCGCGCGGCTGAGCGCCCCTCTGCACGTCGTGCCCGGCAACCACGATGTCGGCGACAAGCCTCACCCCTGGGCCCCCGCGCCCTCGGTCAGCGTCGACAAGCACGCGGTCTTCCAGGCGACCTGGGGACCGCCCTGGTGGTCCTTCGATCACGACGGCGTACACTTCGTCGGCCTGGACACGCCGGTGCTCAACAGCGCCTTGGCACTCGAAGATGCCCAGTGGGCCTGGCTGGAAGCCGATCTGGCCGCGGCCTCTGGCCGGGTCTTCGCCTTCATGCACTACCCGCCCTTCCTGCTGTCAGCGGACGAGGACGAGCACTACGACAACCTGGCCCAGCCCGCCCGGGCCCGCCTGCTGGGACTGTTCGCCAGACATGGGGTCGAGGCGGCGTTTTGCGGCCACATCCACCACCCCTTCATCGACTGGCACCGCGGCACGGCCTGGTACCTGTTGCCCTCGACCGCCTTCGTGCGACCGGGCTACGCCGAGCTGGCTCGGGTGGGTCCCGGGAACGGTGAGAGCGGGAGTGAGCGAGGGGGCGAGTACGGCCGGAATGACCGAGGACGCCTGGGTTGGTGCCTGGTGCATATCGACCAGGACGGCCACCGCGTCGAGTGGGTCCGCAGCGAGGGCGCCGAGCAACCGCGTTGTTGGGCACCCGGCCTCGCGCCAGGCGCCGACGCGATGCTGGGCTCGATCGGCCCGCGCTGTCCCCTCGCCCTCACCCTGCGACACGCCTGGGACGCCGTGGCCGACGTGCCCGCCGACAACCTCGACCCCTTTCGACGCAAGTGGGCGCGCAACGACCTGAGCCTGCTCCTGGCGGTGCAGCTTGGCCGAGGAACCCTGCGCCTGCCGCTCGAGGACCTGCGCCGCCCCGAGACCCGCCGCCGCCTGGTCAAGCTGCCCTCGCTGGGGCTGCGGGTGGTGCTGTTCACCGCCCAGGGCCTCACCTCAGCCGATGTCGATCTGCTGGCCCGGCACCGCGACGCCATCGACGCGCTCGAGCTGATCGCGCCCAGGCACTGGCTGACCGGGGCGCTGCCGGGCGAGCGTCCACCACCGGGTGTGCCCCTGTGGCTGTCGGACGGCCAGGCCGCGGTGCGAGACGACGCCTACTTCGACCACTTCCCAGCGGCTGGCTTCGCACCCGGGGACCCGCTCTTGCAGACCCTGCCCGCCTGCGACGGCGTGGTGTTTCGGGTACCAAGCCAGGTGGATCCCTGGGAGGGGGTCTCGGCGGCAGTCTCGGCGGCGGTCTCGGCAGCGGCAGTCTCGGGCGAGGATCGCGTGGCCGTTGCCCAGGTGCTGCTGCCCAGGTTGGGAGAGGGGCACGCCTTCGTCGACGACCAGGCGCTGGCCTGTCGCGTGGCCGAGGCCGCGCTGTGTGCGGTGGCCTGGCCCCAGGCTCGGGTCCAACTCGACGGCTTCGTGGACCACGACCGTGGCTACTACCCCCGCCACGGTCTGGTCGACCGTCGAGGCGACCCGCGCCCGGCCTGGCATGTGCTGTGCAACCTGGGCCGGCTGGTGCCCGAGGGCAGCGCGGTTCAGCGGGTCGAACACCCGAATGGACGCGCCTTCCAGGTCGACGGCGTCGGTGTCGTGCTGCTGCCACGGCATGCCACCACGCTCACGGGCGTGGACCTGGTGACCGGGCAGCTCAGCGGGCAGGTCACGGCTCACCCGCTGCTGCTGGGCTGATGTTGTCGAACCCAAGTGCTACCCACGCCTTGCGACTGGGAGCGCGGCCGCGTGACTGACCCCGGATTCCCCGACGAATCCTTGGCACTTCACGCGTTTCTCACCTGTTGTCGTGGACGCCCGCGATCTTGGTGTGCATCATGTCAATGACCCGCAACGCCCACCGAGTTCACGCCATGCGATCCTTCCTGCTCAACGCCCATCTCGCCCTTGGCGCCACCATTCTAGGTGGGGCCCTCGCTGGGGGTGCCGCCCTGGCCGCTGGTGATCATGACTGGACACAGGGCTCGGACACCGCTCGGCCTGCGCCGCAGGCACGCGCGATGGCACGGGCCGTGCAAACGACAGAAGTGAGTGATGACGTGGCCATCACCAAGGACTCGGGCCGCCAGGACTGACTGAGCCTCGCTGGCCGCCCACCGCAGGCTCGGAGCCACGATGCCCGCCACCGCGTTCCTGCTGGCTGCGGGCCTGGGCACTCGCCTGCGGCCCCTGACCGACCAGCTTCCCAAGGCCCTGGTGCCAGTCTGCGGCGTGGCGATGCTCGACCACGCCCTGGCCTTGGTGCGGGCCCACGGCCACCGGCGCGTGCTGGTCAACGCCCACCACCTCTGGCAGCCCGTGGCGGCCTGGGCACAGACCCACGATGTCGCCCTCCAGGTCGAGCTTCCCGACATCCTGGGCACTGGCGGTGGGCTGCGTGCTGCGATCGACCGCCTGGCCGAGACGGTCGTGGTCGTCAACGCCGACATCCTCTGCGATGTGGACCTCTCGGCCCTGGCGGACGCGGTGCCCCTCAACGGCGCGGCCATGGCCCTGCGCCCCTCGACCCGGGCCGCCCAGATCGGCCCGGTGGAGCCTGACGATCACGGTCGGATCGTGCGGATCTCGTCGGTGGTGGGCCAGCCTGGCAGCGGACAGGCAGGCTTCCACTTCACGGGGGTCCACGCCCTCAGCCGCGCGGCGATCCAGCGCGTCCCCGCCGACGGCCTGCAGTGCGTCGTGCGAACTGCCTACCGTCAGCTCGTGCCGCTGGGACTGGTGGGCAGCATCCAGCACCACGGGGCCTGGATCGACATCGGCACGCCGACCGCCTACCTCGACGCCAACCTGGCGGTTTTGCGTGGACAGGTGCGGGCCCCGGTCGATCCCTGGTCACGGGGACGACACGTCGCGACCGATAGCTGGGCCGGCCCAGACGCGCGGGTGGATGGCATCATCTTCCAGTCCGTGATCGGCGCCGGGGCGGTCGTGTCGACTGACACCGAGCTGTCCCGGTGTGTGGTCTGGGACGGTGTGGCCGTGCCGCCTGGCCACTACGAGCGGACCATCTTCGCCAGCGACGGGGTGGTGGTGAGGGCCTGATGGAATGGCGACACCCGTTCGGGTCGGCACCCGCCCCTTAATTTGCCGTCTCGGCCA
>JAADHA010000675.1:7689-12577 GCA_013152105.1 Oligoflexia bacterium
AGGCCAGGGCGTCCAGGTCGTCTTTGATACCCGCGGCTTCGGGCCCGAGGAAGTCATGCGCGCCGCCCGGAACCGCCAGCCGCCAGCCGTGCCACTGGGTGCTGGCGCTACCAATGCGGCTCCAGAAGACGCCGTCCTGGTGATCCTGGTCGGCGGCGTGTAGCCCCACGCGGGCGCACAGCACGTCGAGCAGCAGCAGCCAGGTCCCACGGTCGCCGGGGTTGGGGACCGCGCGGCCGTCGACGCGGTCGTCCTGGACCCACCGCCAGCGGCCGGCGATCTCGACGATGAGCGGCGACTGGTTGGCCGGCACATCGCCCAGGCGCACGGTACCGCCGGGATCTACCGCGGCCACGCGGTGGCCGTTACACAGCAGCATGCCTTCTGTGAGCGGGACCGCGGCGCGGCCGAGCAGGGTGAGGGCACGGGCCGAAGGGTGGCAGAGGCGGGCGCGCACGGCTGGCATGTGGGGAGGTTAGCCCAGCTTTGGCCCTGGCCGAGGATGGCCGGGTGCTATACTGTACGCCTGTTCACCCTCTGGCAGAATCCTTCACCCCGGTCCCCCGTGC
Organism: Oligoflexia bacterium; assembly: GCA_013152105.1. GTDB lineage: Bacteria > Myxococcota_A > UBA796 > UBA796 > UBA2385 > UBA2385. The sequence goes on from JAADHA010000675.1 coordinate 8,259, forward strand.
TCGTCCTCGGCATCGATCCTGGCAGCATCAACACCGGCTGGTCGGTCGTCAGCCAGGTGGCGGGGCGGTATCGGGTTCACGATGCCCGCGTGATCCGCACCAAGGCGGGCCAGCCCCTGGCGGATCGGCTGCTGGTGATCCACACGGGCCTGCTGGATGTCATCGGTCGCTTTCAGCCCGATCAGGTCGCGATTGAAGCCATCTTCAAGCACCGCAGCTCGGAGAGCGCCCTACGCCTGGGACACGCCCGTGGCGTCGCGCTGCTGGCTGCCGCCTCTCACGACCTGCCGATCGCCGACTACAACCCCATGACCATCAAGTCCACGGTCGGCGGTCATGGCCGGGCCGGCAAAGCCGAGATCCAGCGCCTCGTCCAGCGCCTGGTGGGCAGCGACCGCAAGCTGCCCCAGGACGCCGCGGACGCGACCGCCATCGCGATCACGCACCTCTGCCACTCCCGCTTCTCCACCCTCGCGCGGATGGCCCGATGATCGCCCTGCTGCGCGGCACGGTGGCCGACCGGCGACCGGACCAGGTGGTCCTCGACGTGCATGGGGTCGGCTACCGGGTGCTCGGCCCTCAGCCCGCGCTGGCCGCCCTGCCTGACGACAAACCCGTCACGCTGCACATCTGCACGGTGGTGCGCGAAGACGCCATCACGCTCTACGGCTTCCCAAGCGCGGGCGCCAGGGACACCTTCCAGACCCTACGGGAAGTCAACGGCGTGGGCCCCCGCCTGGCGATGGCGGTGCTGTCGACCCTCTCGCCGGGCCAGCTCACGGCGGCGGTCGAGACCGACGATGTCAGGGTGCTCCTCGCCATCTCCGGGGTGGGCAAGAAGCTGGCCAGTCGGCTGTGCCTGGAACTGAAGGGAAAATTGTCGGTACAGTTTGAACCCGGCGACGTGGGGGCGACCGCGACCGCCAGACCCTCCCGCAGCAGCGACCCGCTGGCCCTGGCCCTCGCCCAGCTCGACTACCGCAAGACCGACATCGACCGCGCCATGGACGATGACCGGGTGCCGGACCGGGACGATGCTCCGATCGAAGACCGCCTGCGCGCCGCGCTGCGCGTGCTGTCCGGGTCCAGGTAGGGTCTGCTCATGCCTCGCGCAATCGATCCCGATCTGCAAGCCGCCGACACCGTCCCAGACGCCGCCACCGACGGCGCCACCGACGGCGCCACCGACGGCGCCACCGACGCCTCGGATCCGGCCCTGCGGCCTCGCAATCTGGACGAATACGTCGGCCAGGAACGCGTGGTCGACAACCTGCGGGTCTACATCCGCGCCGCCAAACAGCGCGGCGAAGCGATGGACCACGTGCTGCTGTCGGGGCCGCCGGGACTGGGCAAGACCAGCCTGGCCTACATCGTGGCCGAAGAGCTCGGCGTGGAGCTGCGCCTGACATCGGGGCCGGTCATCGAAAAACGCGGCGACCTGGCGGCGATCCTGACCTCCATCCAGGCCCGCGAGGTCCTGTTCATCGACGAGATCCACCGGATCAGCCGCGCGGTCGAAGAAGTCCTCTACCCGGCCGTTGAAGACTTTCGAGTAGACGTGCTGCTGGGCCAGGGACCGGGCGCTCAGTCGGTCAGCCTGCCCCTGCCGAACTTCACGCTCATCGGCGCGACGACGCGGGCGGGCCTGCTCAGTCGGCCCCTGCGGGACCGCTTCCCGATCCAGTTTGGCTTCGACTTCTACAGCCCCGAAGAGCTTGGCCGCATCGTGCTGCGCAGCGCGGCCCGGATCGGAATCAAGATCGCCCCGGCCGCGGCGCGCGAGCTGGCCCGTCGCAGTCGGGGCACGCCGCGGGTCGCCAATCGCCTGCTGCGCCGGGTGCGCGACTTCGCCCAAGTCGAAGGCGACGGCGATATCGACCTGGCGATCGTCCGCATCACCCTGAAACGACTGGACATCGACGAAGAAGGACTCGACTCCATGGACCGCCGGATCCTCCACACGGTGGCGGTGAAGTTCGACGGCGGGCCCGTCGGGATCGACAACCTGGCGACGGCCATCGGGGATGAAGCCGACAACCTCGAAGATGTCCACGAGCCCTTCCTGATCCGCCGGGGCATGCTGCAACGAACCCGGCAGGGTCGGGTCATCACCAGCCGTGGCCGGCGCCATCTGGGACTTCCAAAAGCCGAAGGCAGCTTGTTTTGATTGGCACGATCTTCATCTCGCTGCTGGCCTGTGCGGGTGACCACGCGCCGGCTGCCGCTTCCACGACCGCGACCGCGACCGCGCCGACCGCTCAGCCTGCGCTGTCTGGGCCGGCGGGGGATCCGACGGTGGGCGCGACCGGGCCGGTCGGACCGACGATCACGCTCAGCGTGGGGGACACGACCTGGCCGGTCGAGATCGCCGATGACCGGGCCGAGCGCGAGCACGGCCTGATGTACCGCGACGGGCTGGCCGAAGATCACGGCATGGTCTTCGTGTACCCGGACCAGCGCCTGCGGGCCTTTTGGATGAAAAACACCCGGATCCCGCTCAGCATCGCCTTCCTGGACGGACAAGGCCGCGTGGTCAGCATCTCCGACATGGCCCCCTTCGATCTCTCGACCACGCCTTCGGGCCGGCCGGCCATGTACGCGGTCGAGATGAGCGCTGGCTGGTTTGCCGCGCATGGCGTCGCGGTTGGCGCAAAGGTCGAAGGACTCCCTCCACCGTCGCGGGAGTAGAATTCGGCTGCTATGTTGGCCCGGCGACGTGGTGCACGGGTAGCGGATCGCACCCACTCGGAGCCTGATGTCATCCCAGCTCACCCTCCGCAGCGCGGTCTCCCTGACCGGCGAGAGCCTCCACAGCGGCGCGCTCGCTCGCGTCGAGCTGCGCCCTGCCGCCGCGGGCACGGGCTACGTCTTCCGGCACCCGGGCCAAGCCGAAGCGGTGCCAGCCCATCACGCCATGGTCGTGCAGACCCTGTTGGCGACGACCCTGGGCTGTTCGACCTGGTCGGTGGCGACGGTCGAACACTTGCTCGCGGCGCTGCGGGGCGTCGGTCTGGACAACGTCGAGATCGTGGTGGACGGCGACGAGATCCCGGCCTTGGACGGCAGCGCCCAGGCCTGGGTCGATCTGATCTCCCGGGCGGGCATGGTTCGCCAGAACGTGCGGCGGCGGCACCTGGTGGTTCGGCGCCCGGTTCGGGTGCAGCAGGGCGACCGCTGGGCCAGCTTGTCACCGGCTCCGCACCTGCAGGTCTGGGCGCGGATCGACTTCGACCACCGCGATGTCGGCCGGCAGGAACTGGGGCTGTCGTTGGTCAACGGCGCCTTCGTGCAGCAATTATGTTGGGCCCGCACCTTTGGCTTCCTGACCGACGTCGAGCAGATGCGCCAGCTTGGCCTGGCCCGGGGCGGCGGGCTTCACAACGCCATCATCTACGACGCAGATGGCCCCTTGAATCCCGACGGTCTCCGCGCCGAAGACGAGCTGGTCCGCCACAAGCTGCTGGACATGCTGGGTGACCTGGCCTTGGTGGGCTACCCGGTGGTCGGCAGGCTGGAAGCCGAGCGTCCAGGGCACGCCTTGACCGTGGGTCTGGTGGGTAAGTTGTTGTCTCAGCAGGACTGTTGGGACATCGTGGAGCAGACTGGGGACTAATCCGGGAGTAGGGTGACGATGGTTCTCTCCCCGGAGCGTGTGTGCCACAGCGATTGGGCTGGGTTCGGCTCGACAGCCCTGATGGCGCGATTCCGACCGTGGACGCGGTCGCGGCGGCGGTGATCGTCCTGTCCCCTGGGCAAGCGCCTGGGGACTGGCAACAAGCACGTCAGCGCTGGCCCGGTGCGTGGCTGGTCGAGGCATCGTCTGAATTGTCGGCGGCGCCAGTGGGTGTCGATCTGCTGGAGACCGTGTTGGGCGCCTCAGCGGGTGGCGCTCTGGCCATCGACGGTTCGGGCGCTGTGGTCTGGGTCAACCGGGCCCTGGCGCGTCTGGCGGGGGCTGCTGACGCCGCGGCGCTCCGGTCTCTGCTCGCCTCAGGCACAGACTTGATCGGCGCCGACCCCCTGGCCGAAGCGCCGGATCGCGGCAATCGACTGCGCCGAGCGGATGCCCGCACGCGCCCGGTCGCGCTCCACGTCGTCTCGCTGAATGGGGGCGCAGAGAAACCCGCCGCCTTGCTGGTCCTGGGTGTGCGGGACGCGCGAGCCGAGCGCGCGGCCAGAGACGATCTGTCTCACATGAAGCGATATCATCGTGCGCTCATCGAGAACGCCCAGGATGCCATCGCGGTGATCGACTGCGACCTGGTGGTGCGGTACCACAGCCCGGCCAGCCGCGCCCTGCTGGGGATGGAGCCCGAACA
>JAADHA010000675.1:12583-13689 GCA_013152105.1 Oligoflexia bacterium
CCTGCCACTGGCCTTCGCCGAGGACCGCCTCCGAGCCGCCCAGGCGGTCGCGTCCGTCGTGGGCTCACCGGGTCGGCCCGCGCGCGTGCGCTACCGGGTTCGGGACGCGCAGGGATCGCTGCACTGGCTCGAGAGCATCCTCACCAACCACCTCAACAACCCGATGATCGGCGGCCTGGTCCTCAACACTCGGGACATCACCCGCAAGCGGGCGCTGGAGCGTAGCCTCCGCGATGCCGACCGGGTGCGGGTGGCGGGGCTCTTGGGGGCAACCGTCGCGCATGACATGAACAATATGGCCGCGGTGGTCCTCGACGGTCTGGACGAGGTCGAGGATGCGGTCTGCGAGGTCGCGCCCGCGCTACGGGACCGGGTCCTCGGCATGCGAGAGGCCATGACTCGCAGCCGGGACCTGGCGCAGCGGCTCACGTCCTTCGCTCGGTCCGATAGCGGCAACGTGACCCGGGTGGACCTTGGGCTGGTTGTGGCCGGACTGCGCACCTTGCTCGAACCGATGATGGGCCCCGGTCAGTCGCTCGAAGTCCGGATCGCCCCGGGTGAACATCCAGTTCGGGTCGACCGGGGCGAACTCGAACAGTCCATCGTCAACCTGGTCGTGAACGCCCGAGACGCGGTGAGCGCTGGCGGGCGGGTCACAGTACAGGTGCAGCGCCGCTTTGGAGATGTGCAGCCCCGGGTGGCGCTTGCCGTCTTGGACAATGGCGCGGGGATGGACAGCAATACCCGGCGTCATATGTTCGAGCCCTTCTTCACGACCAAGGCCAGGGGCGCGGGCAGCGGGCTCGGCATGGTGGTGATTCGGACCTTTGTCGAGGCAGCGGGCGGCAAGATCATCGTCGAGTCCCAGCCTGCTCGCGGTACACGGGTCGAGCTGGTGCTACCCGTGGACGTGCCGGAGATGGCTTCCTTGCCCTTGGCGCCGCTCTCCGCGAGTCCGTGAGCAGCAAGCCTTGTGCGTCCCGGTGGCGGGCGAACCAGGTCAGAGTTCACACAGCCGACCGCGCCATGGCGAGCCCGGCGTACTACCGTTCTCCACCAGCAGGGGCTTCTCTCAGCTTCGGAGAGGGCTTGCACGCTCTCATCTG
>JAADHA010000146.1 GCA_013152105.1 Oligoflexia bacterium
GCCAGCACAGCCGCTGGCGCCCCAAAACCCTCGCACGCGGTACGCTTCGCACTTCGCCACCAGGGAGCAAGCAATGATCCTGCTGCTGACCCTCCTCGCCTGCGGGAGCACCCAGCCCTTCGACCTGTCGGGGGTCTGGCGCTTCGAAGTGCAGGTGACCCCCACCCCCGAAGACGCCTGCGACGACCGCCTGCTCCACAACGTGACCGACGCCCTCGAAGACGGCGCGGAGACCGGGACGACCGGCGACACCGGGGCCGACACCGGGGCCGACACCGGGGTCGGGGGCTGGGTCGACGACGCCGAGTCCTCCTACTCTCCCTGGACCGCCCTGGGCCGCTTCACCCGAGACGGCGACCGCTTGCTGTTGGTGATGAACGGCGAGCTCTTGCCCCAGGAAGAGGGCGGGGACGACGCCGCGCCGACCTTTGCCTGGGAACGCTCCGAGCAGTCTCGCGACAGCACCACCCACCCCAGCGGCTACAGCTTTGTCGCCGAGACCCAGCAGTCCGCCGTGACCCGGGTGCAGATCTCCCTTCCCAACAGTCAGCAACAAGAGGACGCCAAGCGCACCGACACATACCTGGCCTTGGAGGGGAGCTGGGCCGAAGAGAGCCAGAGCCTGTCGAGCTGGCAGGAAGCCGACCTGTGGCCCGAGGAGCTGGGCCTGGGTGACACCGGCGCGATCCCCCTTGGGGACTACCTGACCCGCCTGGATGAGCTGGGCTACATCGTGCCCGTCACAAACCAACGCGATGTCTCCGACTGCAACGACGACACCTGCGTGTTGACCGTCAGCAGCGCCTGCACCGAGTCCTGGACCCTGACCGCCACCTCGACCGACATCGACCCTGGCGACGTCGGGTGGCAGGACCTGAGCTGGCCCGCTGGCTACTGAGGGCGCCGCCCGTCAAGCACACAGATCAAGGCGAAACCAGACCTTCCCGACTGGCGCGCTCGGGTGACCGCGCTGACAGTGAAGCCCATCCGGTCCCAGCGAGCTAGAATGTGACGATGCCGCTTCCGCCGCTTCCCAAGGTTCACGAACTCGTTGACGACCTCGCAAACAGGGTCATCAACAGCGAGCCCTCAGCCTCGTCCTTCTGGGCCATCAGGGGACCGGCAACCGGCGGAAAGAGCACGGCCCTGCTCATGCTCGCCGATCGCCTCAAGGAAGAAGGCTTCCACCCAATCCTCCTGGCTCCGCCGATGCGGGCGCTCGATACCGGCCCAAAGGCGCTCGTTCAAGGTGCCGTGGGACTCAGGCAGCACGGCCTCATCAACGGACAGTTCGATCAGATCCACGCAGAGGGTCCCTGGAGCGAAAAGCTGGACGCCTGGACGACGTGGATGGACGACGCACGGGAACGCCTCGTCCTGCTCTGCGACGAGCCTGGCAGTTGGCCCGCAACCTCGCCGGAAGATGTCCACTTTCGGCAGCACGCCCAGGAAGTATCGATCAACGCGCTCGCGACCTTGAATTGCCGTCGGGTAGTGGCCGGTAGACTGCCTACGGGCCTACGGCCCTCGCACACCCTCACCCTTGCACTGAGGAGCGCCCCGGCCGATTGGCTACCAGATGCGTCCCACTGGGGTCCCCTGGTGGCCACCGCCACGGAGCTGGCGGGCGCGTTGGGCACGCAGCTTGTGCACCGGTCTCCGCTCGAGATCCGTCTGCTCGTCGCGATCGCCACGCTGCGGTCGGTCGACGAGGTCTCGAACTGGTTCGCCTCGCAGCCATCTCGCCGGGAAATCTCCCGCAAGCTGGCTTGGACACTCCGCGCCTCGAATGGTCGAACGGAAGCCTTCCTGCGGAAGGGCTGGAGCGTTCTTGCCCTTTCCAGGGACCCGGTGGACGAACAACTCGTCGAGACGCTGGTTGGAAAGGCACCCAGCAAACGCGCGCTCGCACTACTGCGAAACTGCCTGCTCTACCCAGACGGACAGAACTTCGTCCTCCACTGGAGCCTTCGCCTTGATGCGCGAGAGCACCGAATCGGATGGAGAGACATCAACACCGCTGACGTTCATCGTCAGTTTGCCACGTACCACCGGGACCGTTTCCAGCGGCGTATGCAGGATGGCGACCCCAGCGCTCTGCTTGACGAGATGGAGGCCTTCTTTCACGCCACAAGGGCCGGCGATCAGTCGCTCTTGGACCAGCTTCGACCCTTCTTCGCCGACCAATTGGATGCTCTGGGCCGGACGCTGTCCCGCGACTTCAAGCGGAACGCGGACGCTGCCAGGGTGTTCGCGCGTGCCTGCAAATGGGAGCCAGGTGACGACTACGCCCACCACTACCTGGCATACAATCTCGATGTCCTGGCCCAGCGTGCGGCCGAGGTCGAAGACCATTACCAGGAAGCGATCAAGCTCTACGACACCCACGTCTGGTGGCACTCGCGCTGGATCAGCTACCTTGTGACCCGAGGACGTACGGATGCTGCGGGACGTGCCTGGACTGACGCGCTCGATGCGCTCGGTCTTCCGGACGCGGACGCGGACCAGTGGGTATACGAGAACCTGCACCTGTGGGTCGCGCGCCTGTTGGTTCATCGGGGCCAGCTCGACTTCGCCGAGGACGTGATGCGGGCCATCCCAGCCGACGTACTCGCGCGCCACCCCGGTCTCGCAGCCATTGAGCGACGCCTGAAAGCACTGCTCGACGCCCGCCGAACTGGAAGCGTCTTTCCACTCTGGCTCAGGCCGGAGGACTGGTGGTGCGGTCGTCCCCATCTCTGCCCGCTGCGGGGCGACAAGGGCGAAACCCTCACCAGGTGGATGCCGGCAAGAGTTGACGAGTTGAGCGAACACGAGGTTCACCTTCTCGCGGCACATCCCCCGGAGATCGAGCAGGATGAGCCGACGTACGGGTCGATCGACATTCCCGCTGGCGACTTCGACCGCTGGTCCCGCGATGACAGGGTGGGAGCCCTCTCGGCCGGTCGCTTCGTTGAGCTAGCCTGGTACGGCGACCAGGAAGAACCCGTCATCCGCGTGCATCGCGATGGCGGCTGGGAAGATCCGGATCTGCCGCCACTCTTCCCGGATCCGGCCCGCTATCTACGCGCGGCCGGGTGGGTGAGGTCAGCGCAGTGAAGCTGAAGGACGAGCTGTTCTACATCGTCGTGTACGGCCCAGGCTACGGCGAGAGCATCGTCCTGCGAGAGCCCGGTGGAGCATGGGTGATCATTGACGGGCGGCGCACCAACGGGCGACTGACGGCCTCAGCCCCCCCGCTCGATGGTCGGAGGCTGACCGCGCCAGGTACCGGTGACGGTGTCTCCATCTACGTCGATGAGGCCATAGGGGGTCGGCAGTCGCCGCGCCTGGGCGATCTCCGGGAGCACGCGCAACACGCCACGGGAAGCCTGGACCCGCTCCACGGCCAGCATCACGAAGAGCGCCGCGGAGAGCATGTCATCCCCCTCGCCCACCGCGCCACGGGTCGGGTGTCGCGCCGTGGGCAAGGCACCGGTGGGGCTGGCCAGGGCCGCGATGAGGTCCAGGTAGTCAGATCCGGGCTCGGCGCGCTCGGCCGCCGCTACCAGCAGTGACGTGGCCGCGACGTGGGCGCCACCGCGCAGCAGCACGCCGCCGCCGTGCCAGTGGTGTTCGCGCAGGGCCGCCAGGGTGGGGGCCACACCGCGATGATCGGGCGCGATCACGCCCAGCCACACCGCCGCCAGCATCGCCGCCGCCGAGCCATCGTGTACGCGGTACCGGTCACTGGTCCAGGGCCCATCGCCCAGCAGATCGTCCAGCTCTTCGCAGGCCGCCGCGCCGGCCAGACCCCAGCGAGTGACATCATCTGATCGCACGACCTGGGAGCGGTCCCGCAGCACCGACGCGCAGGCGACCAGCGCTGCCGCCCGCCAGATGGCGCTCCAGCGGCGTGATCCGCGGCTGCCGAACAAGCAGAAACCACCCGGCACGGGCTGTGTATCGACCAAGCGATCAACCAGCCGAACCCAGGACAATCGCGTGGCCCTGGCGGTGGTCTCCACGTCGGTCCACAGCAAGTGCTGGGCCGCGGCCCAGGCCAGGACCGCCGCGATCTCGGGTCCCGCCGAGGGCGCCAGACGGCCGTCCCGACGCACCTGTGAGAGCCCCGCGCTGAGGCGATCTCCGGCCCGCCGGTAGAAGCCCAGGCGCGCCAGGGCTACCGCGCCGAGCAGGCCACCCAGCTTCAGATGGTCGTCCTGCTGAAGTCCAGGCTCGATCAACAGGCGCTGACGAGCCGCCTCCAGCACGGTGTCGTGACGGCGCAGGTGCAGCTCACAGCCTGAACGCAGCAGGCCTCGGCGGTCCGCCTGCGCCCCCGCCCACAGTGATCGGGACGATGTGTGGGCCAGGGCCTGGGCGGTGCTGCGCGGAGGCGCGATGACCGCCAGGCGGGACACCGGTTCGCCAGGAAAGACGGTCGTCCGGTACACCTCTGCCCCGCTGGCCAAGCCGGCCTGGCATCGGCAGCTCACGGATCCTGGGCGGCGAGGTGGGCCACCGCGAGCCAGGCCGGCCAGGCGCAGCCAGGGGTCGGGCTGCCCATGATTGGCCGTGAGGACTTCGTCCCCGCGCTGATCCACCGCCAGCAGGGGCACGCCATCGGCCGTCCACAGGCCATCATCGTCGCGCTGAAGATGGAAAATCGGCGCGACCCCGTCGATGCCCGCCGGTCGCAGCGCAAATACCAGGCGGACCGGTCGAGGAGCGGGCCCGTCCATGGTGATCCGAGCCCGCAGCGCCCAGGCCACCTGCCCCTCGATCACCACGGGAAAGTGCGTCAACTCCAAGCTGAGCGATCCGCGGCGACAGCGGGTGATCACGCCCACTCCGTCCTCGCCACGACACTGAGAGACCTCGACCTGAGCCGGCTGCCCGTCC
>JAADHA010000119.1 GCA_013152105.1 Oligoflexia bacterium
GCCTCTGTGCAAGCTGCCACCTGCGACTGGTGCACGGTGGCTTCATGGCGGTGGAACGGGTCGGCGACGCCCACGTCTACCTGTACCCAGGGCGGGCGGTGGTCGTGCGGTGATGCGTCCGTCCAGTCGCGACAGACCGCGGGCGCGATGCGAGCGCCGAGGGGGTGCCGATGCTGCCCCTGCTGGGATGTCCGTCGGCGCAGAACAGCGGTCGACATCAGGGTGGTCAAGGACTTGCGAGCACGTGCACTATCCACCCGCCACCGCCACCGTCCTGGCTCGCGCCCTGCGTCGCAGCCAGTGGACCGCGTAGCTGACCACCCACAAGCAGCCGCTGACGCCGTGAACCCACGCCCAGGCCAGCCGCCAGTCGGCGTCTTCGCTGGTCTGCAGCGCAACCCCCGACAGCACCATGGGCAGCAGCATCAGCACCAGGAGCGACCCGGAGCCGACCCGGAGCCCTCCTTGAAGCCGCATTCGAAGCAAGGCGTGGGTCTTCCACAAGATCCCGACCGAGAAGACCAACAGCGGCGCGACCAGGACGTGGCTGTGCTGGACCAGCGGCTGCCAGGGTGAATTGACCACGGCCCAGGGGTCTGCTGGCTTCAACAAGGCGACCATCACCAGGTAGACCAGGCCGGTTCCTCCGACCAGGACATTGCTGAGGTGGTGAAAACACCGTTCGGCCGTAGTCATCGACCTTCCTGAAGCACCTGGTGCAAGGCCAGGGTGCGTCGAACGGCCGAGAGCGTGGCGTCACTGGACAGCGTGGCCCCGGTCACCCGCCGCAGCCCAGCCCTCTTGTAGGACAGAGCATCACCAAGCACAAAGCTGGTGAATTGCCCGTAGAACCCGGCCGGGGGCCGATACTCCTCCGGCTCGCCAAAGGACAGCACCTCGACCCGATCGATGGCGTCGTCGGGACCGACCACGATCAACAGCGTCTCGGGCAGGGTCCGTACCCGGTGCGTGTCGAAGTAGGCAGTCCCAGCCAAGACGCCATCGCACACGCCACGATAGGCATGCACGATGGCACTGTTCAGATCGGCACTGTCCAGATCGGCACCGGCCAGTTCGGCGGCGGCCTTACGCTGCCCCTCGGTCAGGTAGACCGTGTGTTGATCCACGGTGCAGCCGGGAAATGCCAGAGCCAGCGCGTCGCTGGTCGTCAGGGTGACCTTGGCCTGGGCCTTGGAACTCGCGATGGCAACGAGCGCCAGCGCGCCCACGACCAAGTGGCTTGTTCGGCGTGTCATCGAGCGTCTCCAAGAGGGGCCGAGCCGGGTTCAGAGGTGCGAATGGAGGGGCCACCTGGCCCATTCTGGACGACGACGACATCGACCCCTTCCAGGTCATGGCCCAGCGCCAGGGCGCGCTGCGGCCCCAGCACGTACAGGCCGGTCGACAGACAATCTGCGACGGCCGCCGACTCCGTGATCACCGTGATCGTGCCGAAGTCCGGGGCGACCTCTCCGGTGCGAGGATCGAGCAGATGACCCGGCTGTTCGCCCTGCCCCGATGTCGCCGCCGAGGCGTCCCGCAGCCACAGCGCGCCCACCCCACTCTGGCGATCCGCCGGGTCGGCGATGCTCAGCGGGATCGCGGCCCCTCGGACCGCAAGCTGCCCACCCAGGTTCAAGATGACATCGGTGGCACCCGCTGCCTGGGCCGCGTCCAGGCCCGCGTCCAGCGCCACACCCTTGCCGAAGCCCCCCGCGTCCAGCTGAGCCGGCGCGCCCGCTGGCCGTCCAGCTCGATGCCGGCCCAGCCGGAATGTTCTAGCGCCGCTAGAATCGACTGCTCAGACCCTGATGGCGCGACGGTCCGTAGCCCCCGTGCTTCCACGAGCGGGCCGAGCACCGGGTCGAAGGCACCCCCGGTCTGCGCGCTACACCAGCGCGCACGGTCCAGGTCCGCCGCCAGCTCGGGGGAGAGACCTTGCCAGACCCCCACGGGTGCGGTGTTGAGGGCGGACAGTTCGCTGTCCGGTCTCCAGCTCGACAGGCGCCGGTCGGTGGCCTCGACCGCACGGACCGCCGCCTCGGAGGCAGCCAGCGCTTGCCGACGGTCAGCGGCCGTCACCGAGACATCGAGCCAGGTCCCCATGCTCGTCAAGCGTCGCTGCACCGTCTCCGTCGCGTGAGCGACGGGCAGCACGCCCAGGGTCCAAGCAAGGAGAGGCACGGCCATCATCAAAAGATGAAGGCCAGACCGGCATCGATCTGGTCGACCCCTGTCCGGGCCTGGTTGGTGTTGCGCTGGTAGTCGGCCTTGATCGAGATCTGCGACTGAGGTTTCCAGGCGAGCCCGGCGGTGAGCACGGTCCGCGCCTGGGACGGGCTGGACTGGTAGCCATCGGGGACGGCGAGCTGCGTGTCGAGGATCTCGAAGCGGACGGTCGGCTCCAGCGCCTGGCGTTCGACCCCCAAGGGGCCAAGAACATCGTAGCCAACCGATATGTAGCCCCCGGCCAGCGCCTGACCCACAGAGTCCGCGCCGCTGAGGCCCAGCGCCTGGTCGAGCGCCGCGACATCGCCCAAGGTCGCGCCCGCGAAGAGCCCCCTCAGGCTCAGCCCGGCGACGTCCACCGTCACGTGCCCCTCGTAGACCAGGGTGCTCACCTGCACGGGATCACCGGTGCTGGGGTCCAACTGCCCCTGCCCAGCGCCGCCGTACAGTCCCGACCCTCCCACGACCATGCCAGACACGGGCTCGATGTCCACCCGCAAGACGCCCGCGAAGCTCTCGGCCCTGGCTTCGGAGCCGCCCTGGCGCCCACCTCGGAGCCCCGCGGCTGTAAAGCCCATCGCGTCCATGCCGTTCATCAGGTAGCCGCGGTAGCTGACCGGGCCAGCCTCACCGTAGACCCCCAGCCCCAGCTCGCTCCAGGTCGTGGGGAGCAGGACGCGCTCGACCTGCGGCCGCAAGACGCTGGCAAAGGTGGTTGGCTCGTGTTGTTCGTTGGTGATGCCCATGGGCACCAGCAAGAGCCCCGCCCGTGCGCCCAGGGCCGGCGCGGCCCGGTAGTCGAGGAAGGCGAATTCCACCGACAGCTCGTCGCCGTGCTCAAACTCGATCTCGCTGTTGAGAACCCAGCGATCATCGAACTTGTAGCCCGCGTACAGCACCAGCCGGGTCGCGTCCAGCGTCGCAAAGGCGCCGCTGCTTGCACCGTCCTGCCTTGTGAGGGCCGGGTTCAGATAGGCGAGCTCACCGTAGCCCCCCAGGGAGACGCCGCGAGAAGCCCGGTAGACCTTCGACGCGGCCGGTCCCATGCCGTTGACGGATTGGTCGGCCTCGGCCGCAGCCTCGCCGATCGCCAAGCGCTCCAAGGCCCCCGCGACGATGTCGATTCGACGGGCCAGCTCACCGCCATCGGGGTCGGGCCCAGAGGATGACTCTGAGGAGGGCTCTGAGGAGGGCTGAGGCGAGGGCTCGGCGGCCCTTGCCGCACCTGTGGCTACAGCCAGCGCGATCGCCAGGGTCCAGGATGTGCGCACGTTCAACTCCTTGTGCTGGTTTTGATATTGATTATCAGTTTCAGCTTGCGGAGGATAATTGCGGATCCCTGCTGCGTCAACAAGTCCCACCCCGTCCTTGAAAAAAAAAAGCCACCCCAACGCAACACGGACGACCATGTGGGTCGCCCGTGTGCGTCATATTCGAGTTGGTCAGGCGGCCTCTACGAGGTGCGGAACACCTCAACCAAGCGGAGACTGCTTCCAGGGCATATGCCGCACTTGCGGCGGTGGCCGGTCAGAGGGGCACTCAGTCAGAGAGAGATTGAGATTGAGCCCGTGACTGCGACCGGTTTTGTCAACCCCGTCCCGCTTGGCGGTCGGCCAGTGTTTCACGACCCGGCGGATCTTCAGCCATTCAGCCCCTCCGTCCGTTGAAGGTGTTGATAGCCTACGCCCCGTGTCCACATGCGTCAAGCCCGAAAGTGGGTCACGGAAGGTCTCGCCCCGGCTGCTTCAGATATCGCGAATATCGACGTAGAGATGGCCGACCGGGGGCAAGACGCCGACGTCTCGCCTGGCGTAGAGGTGGTAGCGGATCTCGGGCGCGAAGTAGCTGGGCAGCTCGGCCCGAAACACGTCGAGGAGGGGGTCTCCAGACTCGAGGATGAGGTAGCAGCAGTCGATGCCAGCCATCCTGGCCTCGGTCAACGCGTGCCGAAGCAGAGAGCGCGCCAGGGCCTGCGTGGTCGCATGCACGTCAAAGAGGTACCAGCAGCGCAGGTCCTCGCCAGCTTGAGGAAAAGACGGCAGCCGCAGGCGTGCCAGAGGACCCCAGTGGGCCAGCCGGGACAAGGCCGCCATTCCGCCGGGGAGGCCCTCAACGACTTCGCGGACCAGGGTGTGGTTGTCCCAGGCCGAGCATCCCGCCAGATCGTCGTCGTCCTCGACCAACCAGCTACCGACGTGACCGTCCAAGCGACCGCCGACCTGCGGGTTGCTGTAGAAGTCGAAGGGGGGACGCGCTTCAAGGTTCGACTGGTGGACCTCTGCCAGCGTGGCCGGGCGAACCGTAGCCCCAACCGGAGCGTCCAGCGCCGTCGAGGCCACCAGGTATTGGTAGGCGCCGACTGGCTCGACACCGTAGAGCCCCGCCATCGCTTCGGCCGCCCCGGCGTCATCCATCACGTAGCTGTAGCGCAGCCTGGCCTTGTCCCGAGTCAGGTCCGCGATGGCCCGGTTGAGCTTCTGAGCCACGCCCCTGCGCCGGTGGTCGGGGTGCACCCGGAGGTCAAAGTAGAAGGCGGCCCGTTCCCAGGCCCCATGAATCCGGACATCCTTGAGCCCCACGGCGACCAGACCGACCAACTCGCCGCCGTCTCGCGCGACCAGGATCTGGTGTTCGTCGAAGCTCTGGGCGCGAGAGGCAAAGGTCGTGCGGCGAAAGGAACGAACGAAGCCGTCCCCCTGCACCATTCGCCGCTCGAGCTCGCGCGCCTGGGCGTCGTCAGCGGCGGTGTAGGGACGAATGTCCAGTGCAGGGCACATCCGGGCTCCAGCGGTGAGTCCACAGACAGCCTATCCCAAGCAAGCCCAAGCCTGGTGCGCTAGCACGCCGCAGCCAGCCGGGCTGGAGCTTAGTTGCTGCGCCCGTAGCGCAGCTCGCCCTTGCTCGCGTCGTACCAGGTGATGTGGACGACGCCGTCCACGTCCACCGCGATGCTGGGCGCGATGCCTACGTCACCGACATCATCGACCGTCCACACGGTCCAGGTGGCGCCACTCTTGCTGGCGACCTTGAGATCACCGTTGGTGGCGTCGTAGTAGGCGATCCAGGGATCGCCCTTGTCGTCGAAGGCCAGCGCCGCGTACTCGCCCACCGCCCCCGAGGAGTCAACCGTCTCGGCGGACCAGGTGAAGCCGCCGTCCTCGCTGCAGCCATAGCGCAAGTCGGCGCTGCTGCTGTCGTACCAGGCGGTACACAGGTCGCCGACACCGTTGATGGCCAGGCTGGTGTACCAGCCGTCCGCCGCGATGGTCTCGGAGTAGGCCAGGGACTCGAGCGTCCAGTCCAGCCGCGTAAACTGCGCTTCCTGGGCCAGGGCGCAGTCGTCGTAGTAGGCGATGTTGTCGTAGCCACTGTCGTCCATGGCCAGGCTGGTCCAGTGGCCGATCTCGCAGTCTTCGAGGCCAAGCTGGTACAGGTAGTTCTCATCGACATTGGTATAGAATGCGTCGATTCCCAGCAGCGTCCACGGCGCGCTGAGGATGTCTGCCAGGCGCGGCTCGCGGTTGTCATGGTCGTAGTAGGCGAAGCTGGGCAGGTTGGCGTCGTCGACGTCGATGGACACGTAGCGACCCAGGTCCTCGCTGCCGCTGGTCGCGTAGTCATCGACCACGAATTCATCAGACCAGGTCCCGTCGCTGTCCCGATAGAGGTAGTCCAGCTCGGTGCGGGCGGTGCTGTCCTCGTAGAAGCTGTAGCCAAGCTGGAGCCGGTCGGCGGCGTCGATGACCGTGTCGATGTGCTCGCCGGCGATGCCCGTGCTGTGGCGCACGATGGTCTCGGTGGCCGACCAGCCGCTGCCATCGTCCAGCGCGTACTGGAGCCCGCCGATGTCGGCGTTGTACCAGACCACGTGCACCTGCTTGTCGCTGTCGACCGCCACGGCCGAGGGGTTGCCGCAGTCGCAGCCGGTCTCGAGGGTCTGCACGGTGAAGCGCTCGTCAATGGTGCCGTCGCAGTTGTTGTCGATGCCGTCGGCGTAGACCTCGGCGGCATCTGGCGAGACACCAGCGTCCGCGTCATCACAGTCGGCACCTCCGAGGATGTCACTGCCGTAGCCATCGCCGTCCAGATCGTCGTCCGGCGTGGTGTCGCTGCAGTCGTTGTCGATGCCGTCGTAGGGTGTCTCCGGGGCGTCTGGATTTACGCTGGAATCACCGTCGTTGCAGTCCCCCTCGGCCTCGGTCCAGCCGTCGCCGTCGTCATCGCTGTTCTCTGGGGTGAGCGTGGTGCCCCCGTCCGCGGTGCCCCCGTCCGCGGTCCCGCCCGCGTCACCAGTGGCGCCCGCGTCGGTGGCCCCGGCGTCGGTGGCCCCGGCGTCGGTGGCCC
>JAADHA010000425.1 GCA_013152105.1 Oligoflexia bacterium
TGGTCAGGCACTTCCGAGCGCGCCCACCCTGGACATCTAGGGCAGCGCATCCAGGACCGCCTGCCAGTCCGCCTTGGCGTTGAGCGAGGTGTCGCAGCCAAGCTCATCGGCCAGGGCGTTGATGTCTGCCACCCGGCTCTCTGAGCTGGGGTGGGTGCTGAGAAACTCGGGGATCTCGGTGCCGCCTTCGGCCAGCAGCTCCTCGAAGAAGCCCGCCGCGCCGTTGGCCGCCCAGTCGGTCTCGCAGAGATAGTAGACGCTGTCGGAGTCGGCCTCGGCCTCGGCCGTTCGGCTGAAGGAGAGGGTCAAGAGCGATGCCGCGATCTCGGCCGCCAAGCCCGGGTCATCACCCAGGATCACGCCCAACAGGGTGGTCATCCCGTAGAGCTTGGTGAGCTGCTGGGTGCTGTGGCGTTCGTCAGCGTGCGCCATCTCGTGGCCGAGCACGCCCATGAAGTAGTCCTGGTAGTCCAAGTAGCGCATCAGGCCCGTGTAGACGTAGATGTAGCCGCCCGGTGCCGCGAAGGCGTTGAGCGTCTCGTCGTCGTCGATGATGCTCACTTGCCAGTCGAACTCGTCCGCGTACTGGAGCTGGCCGGTGGCCAGCAGTTCGTCGCGCATCTCGTAGAGCGCGTCGTAGGCATCGGGGTAGCTGTTCTCATCCAGGATCGGGTAGGTCGCGGGATCCGCGAGGATCTCGTCGGCGAGCTGGGCGCCCAGATCCTTGTCATCCTGGATCGAGAAGATGTTGATCCCGCCGATGTCCTCGCAGCCCGTTCCCACGACGAGCGGGACCGCTAGAACGAGCTTGCGCAGCGCCAGCGAGAGGGGTCGCGAGCGTGTGATGTGAGCCAAAATCCACCTCCTGGGAACCAGAGCGTAGCCGATGCGCCGAGCGCTGGCCCACGGGGCCAATCCACCTCCCGACAGGTTTGACGCTATGCTCGCGCCGCACCAGTCCGAACCTCCCCACTACCCGTCCAGAACGGAGCAGACGATGGCAGAGACGAACTCGAAGCTCGCCAAGGGATTCGGCGCTGGTTGCAGCGGCTGCGGCTGTCTCTTGTTGCTTGGTGCGGTGGTCGTGGCCATCATGGTCGCGACTGGCGCCTTCAACTATTCCGTCGAGGGCCAGGCATCGGCCAGCGCGGCCACCTCTGCCTGCTGCGGCAGCATGGCGCTGGTGCTGGGCATCGTCCTGTTGCTATTGGCCCGCCGCAAGTCAGGAGCTGACAGCACAAGCTGATCCAGCCTCCAGGAAAAGTGAGGCTCGGGCAGCTCAGCGCTTGACCTTGATCACGACCGGCTGATCTTGGCCAAGGATCTCGAAAGAGGTACTTCCCAGCTTGTACATTCCGAGTGGCAAGAGCCCGGTGTAGCGTCCATCCATAGCCACGGCAGCCGTCGCCGCTTCGAGAACGCGCCGCGGGGCCGCCTCAAACGGAATGTCCAACATCGTCAGCGGTGGGCGGGGATCGAGCTTGGCGCTGATCCGAATGTCGACCCTTCCATACCAGGCCATCAGCATGGCCTGCGCGGTGACCGCTTCGGAGCTCGCCTGGATCGCCACCGCAGCGTCGAGCCGCTTGGCCTGCGCGATGGCGTCTCCCAGCGCCTGTGCGGCCAGGAAGCCACGCCAATGGTCCGCGTATTCCAGGTGCCCGCCCGGAACCGCCAGCAGCCGTCGATACATCGAATCAGCCGCCTCCCAGCGGGACTCCGTCACCCGGTTCCGAAGCTCTTGGGAGAGGCGCACAACCTCGGCGTCCTCGGTCGGACTCGCAAGAGCGGACGCGCCCGCGCCGAACCAGGTCAGCACAAGGACGAGAGCGAGAGCGAAAGCGAGAGCGAGGGCGAGCGAGCCTACCCTCATCGCCATCAGCGCGGTGCAGGCGCGAGATCCTGTTCGGGCCAGCCCGCAACGACCAGGGCGTCCGCCAGGGCTTGGGCATAGGCCCGCTGCCCCGCCGGGTTGGCGTGGACCGGGTCGAGGAGCGCGGTGTCGACATCCAAGCCGGCCGCGCGCAGGGCCGCGACCCCCGAAACGTGGGGAATGCCGCGCTGTTCAGCGACCAATCGCATGGCGAGGCGCCACGCTTCGCCATCGGGCTCACCGCGCAGGGCGTCCGCCGTGGCCAACTCAAGAAAGATGACACCGACGCCGCGCGAGGCGGCCCGGTCTGCCAGGGTCTCCAGCGCCTGGCGGTAGGAAGGCACCGGCACGCGCGCGTGCTCCACGACGCCTGGGGTTCGCAGCCAGACGATATTCCGCTCGGCATTGCTCAGCGGTCGCAGCCACAGAGAGAGCCAGCGCAGGGCGGCTGAGTGCCGCAAGAGCGAGTCCGCGGCCTGTCGCCCCGGCCGGTCGAGCGCCGCCAGCAGATCCTGGTCCCTAAAGCGCTCGGAAGTGCTGTCGGACAGCAGGTTCCCGACCACCAAGAGGTCGGGCTTCAGCGCCCAGCCCACGTCGTCCAAGAGCCGCAGGCTCTGCAAGATCGAGTAGCCAGGGACCCCACCACAGAGCACGTCCACATCCAGGCCGGCGCGCAGCAATTCTGTTCGGAGGGCGGCGTGCAGGGTGTCCCCATCGGCCAGCTCGTGACCGAAGATGTTGGAGTCACCCAGCGTCAGGGCGCGCAAGGGAGCCCCGGTCAGCTCGACCGCGCGCAGCCCCTGGGCGTTGATGTGGATCGGCGTCTGTGGGCTCCCCAAGACCTCACCCGGGGGCAGGCCCCACAGGCGCGTCCGATGCGCTGGCAGGCCGTAGCCGGAGACCGGCTGCTGGTCTGGATGCCACAGCGTTCGAGCCAGCAGCTCAGCGCCACCGAGCAACACCAGGACCGAGCCCAGCACCAGCGCCAAGCGGCCCCAGAGCACCGACATCGACGATCCGAGCGACCCCATGGGTACCGTCACCGAGCCTGAGCGACGGCCAGCGCGAGCTGGGGACCCAGCATGATCCCCGTGTTGGCCGCGACGACCCGACCATCCACACCGACCACCACCGTCGTGGGAAGGGTCGTCACACCGTAGGCTGCGATGGTCGCGTCGTCGGCGCGAACCACCGGGTAGCTGATCCCCAGGGCCTGCTTCGCGGCCCGGAGTTCGGCGGTGCTGCCATCGGTCGCCATACCCAGCACGACCACGTCGGGGTGGGCGTCCGCATAGGACGAGAAGGACGGAATCTCCAGCCTGCACGGGCCACACCATGTAGCCCAGAAGTTGAGCACGACCGGGCGTCCCCGCAAGGCGGACAGCGAGACGGGAGCACCATCGAGGTCCATTAGCGCGAAGTCCGGGGCCTGTTCTGGGAGGGAGGGCGCGCGCAGCCGTCCCATCACGACCATGGCGACGCCGGCCAGCAACAACATGCCCAGGACTTCGGCCAGTCCCCGCAGCACCCGGCGGCTCAGCGGCGGCGAGGGAGCGCTGTCGCCCACGGGTTCTTCGGTGCGCTTCATGGCCGATTCATAGCGCGCTGGGTGGTGACCCGCCGACTCAAGCGCTGGGCCGTTAGCACAGGCATGGCCAGCCCCGCTCTGGCCCAGACCCTTCTGCCCCGGCCCCGACGGTGTCACGAGCTGCTTACTTCCTCGGTCTCATGATCTTCCAGGCGATGCTTCTCACTGCCGTCTTCGCGCCGACCGCCCACGCCCAGACCTCTACCCCGACGCCAGCACCAGCCGACGCAAGCCGAGCCCTTGCGACCGGCGCAGTCATCGCCGCCAGCCCGACGCCGCTGGCCTATCAGGATGCGCTGAGTAGCTGGTGGTCCGCCGCGGGTCATATGTGGCTGGACGAGTCCGCCTACCGGGTGACGGATCCGGTTGCAATCCAGGATGGCGTGTGCTCCGCGACCCTCACAGGGGGCATGGTGATTCCGGTGTGGGCCGGCAAGCCGCCCCTGTCCGAGCGCATCGTCGGCTTCGTGTTCGTCGGGGAAGGACAGCTCTCGGTGGAACTCCCCCTGCGGGCCGACCGCTGGAGGGTGGCCAACCACGCGGCTCGCTACGGCCTGCTGCCAGCCGACCAGCAGGCGGCAATCGCCCACGGCCAGGCACCCCTGACCCTGGGCATCGACCGGGGACTGGTGCTGAGCGCGGACCCCAAGGTGCGCGAATTCCTGGCGGGCTTGGAGCCCGTGGGCGGCGGGGTCATGATCCGCTCCGCCGAGGGCGAGGGCAACGGGGTGGACGAAGCCTATGTCATCACAGAACGCAGGGGCAAACTGCGGGTCAAGTCCATCGCGACGAATATGCTGCCCCAGCGGCGCCTACAGCTCGAGCGAGCCGGGCTGGACCCCCGGATCTGGCTGCGACAGGACCGGCTCCTCCACGACGAGCTGGGCATGGACGGCACCGCGCTGCGCATGCTGGCCGACTGGAGGACGGACACACCCCTTCACGTCGCGGCCGAGCTGGGCGCTGGAGTCGGAAACAACGACTATGACCGTTGGCTGGCCTGCTTTCGCGATCCGATGGACCAGGAAGGCCTGGGCTTCGCCAGCCAAGCCTTCGCCTACGGCACGGATCCCGAGGGACTGCGTCACTTCGAGCGCCTGTCGGGCACCGAGCTGGCCCCGGTCGACGAACGCCCGGGTTGGTGGTTCAGCGGCGAACAGGCGGACATCACGGTCGCCAGCCGCCCCAAGGGCCTGGGAAACGAGCGCTTTGTGGATGTCGACGCCGTGCTGACCATGCGGGCCGTTGGCGGCGACGCGCAGGCCGTCACCTTCTCCATGCCCGTGAACGACGTCGTCCGCGGCTCCTGGAGCCTGGAGGATCTCAGCCTGCAGGACGGCGCGGCGATCGCGATGGTGGGCTTGAACCAGGACCTCTTCGGTCGAGGTGATCTCTTTTCGACCGTACAGAGCGCCACCAGCGGGGACAGCGCGTCTGCTGACGCCCTGGCGATCGCGGGTCAGACTGGTGGTGCCTCGGTTCCCCAGGTCGGCGGCCTGGGTGGCGGTGCAGGCGGTGCGGGCTCCGGCTCGAACAGCGCCGGCGCTCCATTCTCAGAGTCCACCCTCGACTCCAGCCAGGACGCTCCGCAGTCCGTTGTCTCCGGCATCGAGTCATCCGCCGGGCTTGGAACGCAGATCGAACGCGACCTCGTCCAGGACAGCCCCATCGAGTACCTCGTCCAGGTCGTGCTGCCGCAGCCCGTGCCCCAAGGCGAGACCGTACGCCTGCGGGTCCACTGGAAGGCCCGCCTGCGTTTCGCCAACTGGAGCAGCTACGGCCGTCCGATGGGCACCACCACCGGGGTTCAGCCGCTGCTTCCCGAGCCCGTCCCCGCGCCCGGTCGACCGAGCTGGACCACCGACATCCGCCTGGGAATCCCCAGCGTGGGCCTCAATCAGGTCGACGTGGCCATCACCGGAGCCACGACCCGCGAGTGGGACGAGGACACCTGGACCTGGACCGAGGCCCAGGGTCAGGATGTCGCGGTGCCCGCCATCGCCATCGGTCGATGGAGCACGCAGGTGGACCAGAAGGGCACAGGAATGCCTGGCGTCCGGGTCCACCTGTTCGCCCAGGACACATGGGCGCTGCCCGAGTTTCCGCCAGAGATCCGACGAGTGGTCTCGTTCCTCCAGCGCTTCCTGCCCGACCTGCCCATGTCCGAGATCGAGGTCTACCAAGGCGCCAGCGGCTACACCTCGACCATCCTACGCGGCGACCTGCCCCAAGCCACGCACAACCTGGTCGAGGTCGACACAGTCAAGACGCGCGACGTCACCGAACAGAGCCAGCTCGATGACGTAGACCCCTACCTGACCCAGGTCATGCTGGCTCGGCAGGTCGCCGCCGAGTACTGGGGCGAGTCCATCTCCCCGCTGAGCACCCGCGACACCTGGCTGACCGACGGTCTGGCGGAAGCCTACGCTGGCTTCTATGTGCGCGCCGCGTTTGGCAACAAGGCGTACACTGATCGCATGGAGAAGCTGCGGGACCTGGTCGAGGACCCCACCGAGTACAGCGTCACGACCAACGCGGTCAACCGCTACCACCGCTTCCTGTCGCTTTCTGGAGCGACCCCGGCCAGTGATGTCTCCAGCGCCATGCGGGTCCGCTATTCAGCCTATCTGCTGGGTGACATCATCCGTCTGCGTATCGGTGACCGGGCGTTCTTCGCGGCCTTGGACCAGCTCGCTCAGAGCCGCATGGGGTCTTCGGTCACGACCGATGATCTGCAGCGAGCCCTGGAAGCAGAGAGCGGCCAGGACCTGTCCAACTTGTTCGACTTTTGGATCAACGGCGGCTTCATCCCCAAGATCACGATCGAGGTTCGGCAAGAAGCCCAACCTGACGGCGGCACGACCCTGCATGGCTGTGTGACATCCAGCATCCCATGGGGCAGCTTCGACGTCCCCGTCGAGGTCATCGACAAGGACGGCGAACGCTCGGTCTCGGCCTTGGTGGACGTCGATGACGGGCTGGGTCCCTTCGATCTGGTCGACCGCTCTGGAAAGATCAAGGTGCGCGCCGACCCCATGGGCATGACCGTGGCCTACAAGCGCCAGGTCAAGACCGTCGCCCGCACCCGCTGCGATCCTCCCCCCCAGTAAGGATGACCTGGCGGATAGCTGCTGCCTGACGCGGTCTTGACAGCATGTTGCGGGTCACTATGGCCACCGTCCCACGCCCTCGCGTATGATGCGGCGTGGGCCCGTGTCCCTCTCGGACGCAACCGT
>JAADHA010000545.1 GCA_013152105.1 Oligoflexia bacterium
CTTCGGCGCTTGGTTGAGAGACCAGACTGTACCGATTTCGGCCCGAAATTGACCGGTGCCGGAACTCCAGTCTCTCAACCCCCGAACACCCGCGCCAGCGCGTCCCTGGTGCGCCGCTCATCGCCCCGGATCCGGTAGTCATCGGCCTGGTCGATCCAGCGCACGACGTGGTCTTCGTCCAAGATCAGGGTGGTGGGAATGGCCATCTGCTTGAAGCCGACGGGCCAGCCCAGTGGGAAGCGGGCGCGGCCAAGCAGGAAGGTTCGAAAGGCGAGGGCGCCTTCGTGCAGCAGACCAAAGCGCTTGATGACGGCCAGGTCGGGGTCGCAGAGCAGGATGAATTCCAGGCCGTCGCGCTGGCGCTGGGCGGCGGCCTGGGCGGGGCTGTCCTTGCTCAGGGCCACAAGGGTGACGCGATAGTCGGCCAGCAGGGGGGCCATTCTCTGGAACCGCCGCAACTCGGCGGAGCAGTAGGGTCACCAGCTTCCGCGGAAGAACTTGACCATCAAGCGGCGACCCTTCAGGCCGGCAAGGTCGAAAACAGCCCCGGTGTCGTCGGTGGCAGAGAGCGGCGGCATGGGCTGACCCACGGTGGCGATGAGGTGGCCATTGGGCAGCTTGCGCAGGGTGAGCAGCCACAGGATTCCGCTACCCAGCCCCAAGTTGATGGCGCCCATCACGCCGGTCGTCCAGCTCGGGCCCAAGACGAGGGCGGCGATGGATAGCGCCATGCCGCAGAGAATGGCACCGGCAAAGGGGCCGACCGAGACCGGCACCTTTTCGCGATTGATGACCAGGAAGTACCAGGTGATCACCCCGTGGCTGAGCAGAAAGCCAGCCAGGGCGAGCGCGAGTGCTGTGATCATGGTCGGCTCCGATTGTGCGGCGCCCATAGCATCGCGGCGCTGGGCGTCATCGGGCGAGTTCGCCTCGACCATCGGCCAAACTGGCTGGGAGCAGTGCGGCCTGCCAACCATCCCCGCCTTGGCTAAGCTGGACCCACAACGAGGAGTGACCGTGCCCAAGTCTCACCAATCTGGCGCCTCCGGCCCATCGACCGACGTGGCCGCACAAGCGCCCGACGCCGCGACAGCCGACGCAGGCTACGGGAACGCGGCGGCCCAGGACGCGGTCAAGAAAGCCATGGGTGGGGGCCACTACCAGATCAAGCGCGGCGACACCCTGTCTGGAATCGCCAAGGCGACCTACGGAAACGCGGCACTCTGGCACGAAATCCAACGCGCCAATCCCGACAAGGTTCACCGTGGTGGCAACCTGATCTTCGCCGGCGAGATCCTCGACCTGCCGGTCATCGACGACGGCAAGGGGACCGGATCCACCGATGCGGGTGGGGGTGGCACGACTCCAGCGCCCGGCCCCACCCTTCGAACCACCGACTTCGGTGTGTTTCAGGTCTATCCAGATGACTTCGTTGGCCCCCTTCCACCCACACAAGACGCGATCCAGATCGTTCGCCAGGCCACCTTCCTGCAGTACCAGGCCGAAGCCCAGACACAGACCATCAACTTGGACATCGACGCACTCGATGAAGGGGTCAGCTTCGAGCGCACGGTCGTCACGATCGGTGGCGAAAAAGTGGCCGTCACCAGCAAGGCCCAAGCGCAACACGCCCAGCGTATCATCAAGACGCTCCGCGAAGTATATGGCATCAAGGTCGATTCCCAGGCTGGTGTCGATGCCATCAAGGCGCAGTACAAGCGCGTCCCGGCCACGGAATTGGACAAGCTGAAGACCAAGGAGTGGGAATACAAGGAATTGGTCGCGCTCGAAAAGGCACTGTCCCACTTCGCACCAATCCTGGGAAATCCACGCGCGACCAGCTCGCGCAAGGGCGACACACAGGAGATCACGTCCGTGAGCAAGGTGGACCAGGCCATCGACAAGAACAGCGCCTCGGGCGTTCTGGACCACTCCACACTCGGCGAGTTCTTCTCGGGCTCCAAGAACTTCTCAACGTTCACCGCGGGGACCAACAGCGCCGTTGACTTCAAGGACAGCAGCAAGCAGCTCGAAGGAACGGCCGTACACGAGATCGCTCACGGCCTGATGAAGAACGAGCTCCCCGCCTTCATCACCGCGATGGACTACTGGACCGACCAGTACACCAAGAGCGGCACAGCCGGCGCTGAAGCCCCGCCGACGGACTACGGCCAGACCAACGCTGGCGAAGATCTATCCGAGTCGGTCATGCTCTACTTCGTTGATCCCGATTCGCTGAAGTCCAAGGCCGCCAAGCGATCCGCATGGATCGATGGTGTCGTCAAGTCCTGGGCGCCAAAGACCGCTGCCCCGTCACCATGATCTCCTTGCCCTGCGCCTGTCTCTCGGCGGCCCTGCTGCTCGGCGGATGCGCCAAGGCCGACCCGCAGGCCAGCACAATCGCCCCCTCCCCCACCAAACCGGTGAATTCCGTGCCCGATCACGACTCCGACCTTGTCGACACCCTCCTGTCCTGGCGCGAGCTGTCCCGGACCGCGCTACTGCAACACCTGCACATCGACGAGGACGCCGTACAGCATGGGCTGTCCTACGGACCCAGCGCGGGCCTGGACATGGTGACCGCCCCCACCGTCAGCCCAGCTCGCTTCTACCTGACAGGCGACCAACTGGTCATGATCCAGGTCAGCGGCCCAGCCCTGGAAGACGTCGACCCCGACGCCTTGTTGCAGCGCTTCCCACCCCAGATCGCGGTGTCCTCGCGGGCAGGAAAGACCTTTGAGCACCAGGTGTGCGCCAGCCAGGGCATTGCCTGGTCCGACGACGGCGAACGCGTGGCCTTCGTGGAGATCTTCCCTCCCACATCGGTCGAAGACTGGAAGCGACGCTTCTACGCCGAACCAGGGCCATTCATCAAGTAGCACAGGTGTTACGCCCACCGCATGACCAACTCGGACCACGACGACACTCCCGATCCCAGCACCGCGTCCCATGTGCACCCACGCCTGCGGCCGACCCAGGCGCTGATTCACGACGCGGTGGACGCGACGACCTGGCTGATCGAAGAAGGCCATGAGTCGACGGCTCGGGCCGTGGTGGGGGTGATCGACGCCGCCGCTCCCCAGCTCCGGCAGCCAGTACAGGCGGTCGACACCGCCCGGCGCGTGCTCACCGGCGGGGTCCTGGCCAGCGTGCGGGCGGTCAATCGCACAGTCCAGGTGGTCTCGGGCGTGGCGCTGGACCTCGCCCAGCTCAACCCGCCTCCCCCACCGGTCGTGCCGATGCGCTCGGACGCCCTGACCACGCTCGGGGGCTCGCTGGACCAGGTGGTAGGAGCGCTCAACGGCGCGGTCGGGGACCACCTCAGCCAGGCGCACAACGGACTCGATCTGGGCATGCGGCTGCGCCATGGCGACACCTGGCTGCGACTATCCAGAGACAGCCTGCGCGAAGACATGCCAGACGCCAAGGGGCGGCTCGTAGTGTTGGTCCACGGGCTGGCCACGACCGAGCTGTGCTGGTCCCTCGACGCCGAACAAGAACTGGGCGATGCGTCGCGCCACTATGGCGCCATGCTGGAGCAGGACCTGGGCCTGTCGTCAGTCTATGTACGCTATAACACTGGATGTTCCGTCGCACACAGCGGGCAATGCCTGGCCGCTGCCCTCGACGCCCTGGTGGCAGCCTGGCCTGTACCGGTCCAGTCCCTGGTGCTGGTCGGCCACAGCATGGGTGGTCTGGTCGTGCGCGCCGCGACCCACGCGGCGACCACCCTGGAACAGACCTGGCCCCGCCTCCTGACGCACATCGTCTTTCTGGGCACCCCTCACCAGGGTGCACCGCTGGCGCGTCTGGGCCAGACCGCGGCCGATGTCTTGCAAAGGGTCGACCTTCCCGCCACACGGATCCTCGGCAAGATCCTGGCCCACCGCAGCGAGGGGGTACAGGACCTGCGCCAGCGGGAACCAGACGCGGTGGGTCCTCTGTTGGACCACATCCAATACCTCTTCGTTGCGGGGGCCTTGACGACCGACCCACAGCACTTCAGCTCCGAGCTGGTCGGCGACCTGCTGGTGCCACTCTCCAGCGCCGAAGGCCCACCCGGCGAAGACCCACCCGGCGAAGCCCCCTCCAGCAGCAACGTCCAGGTCCGCCGCTTCGGAGACCTGCCCCACTACCGCCTGCAGGCCAACGCGGACGTGTATCGGGCCATCGTGGATCATCTGGGCGACGACGCCCGATCTCGGATCAGTCCGTTGGATCCAGGATGACACGCTTGTCTCGCCGCGCGCTCGCGGGGTGGGTGCTGAGCGTGGGCTTGGGCTTGGGCGCGGGCCTGGGCTGGCTTGCGGGCAGCGGGCAGCACATGGAAACAGAGCCTCCGCTCTCCGTGGCGGGCACGGCCAAGACCAACTCGGACAGGGCCCGCCTCGATCCATCGCCTCCCCAGCACGCCCCAGAGGGGGTCAAAGATAGACGTGATCCGGCCACGCAGCACCTCAGCCAGCGGCTGGAACTCTGTGAGCGCCTGCTGAGCACTCAGATCCGGCCGAAGCCACACATCGATCTGGTGCCAGCAGACCAGAGCGAAGCTGAGCTTCCACAGGCTTGGTCTTCGGCGGTGGCGATGGCCATGGAACACTGCGGCTTGGCTGGTGGCCCGGATGTCACGGACTGTGCACAGTTCCCCTGCCTGGCTCTGACACGACCGTCTGAGGATCCCGCGGCGACCCTGGCGTGTATGAGGACTGAGCTGAAGGGATCTGGTCTGGACGAGCTCCACACCTACAACCTGGAGATCGACTGTGGCGGAGGCGTCACCGACCCGGTCCAGGTGGTCTTTGCCCTCGACTCAAACAGTGACGCCTACCAGGCCCTTGACGACGGCGACAGCATAGACTCCTTCTTTGA
>JAADHA010000632.1 GCA_013152105.1 Oligoflexia bacterium
CGATGTGGCCCGGAAGCATCGGGTAGACCTCGACGAACTCTTCCGGCGTCACGGTCTCGCACCCATAGGCGTAGAGCTTGAGCGCCGCCCGGTGGTCCTTGAACATCGTGCGCAGCTCGCTCTCCATGGCGGGCTTCTTCTGGAGCAGGCGCTTGTGGACCACGTCGCGGATGTTGGTGGCGGCGAGGTGGACGCGAAGCTTGGGCGGGAAGCGGTCCTTGGCCCAGACCAGGAAGGAGTCGTCGGCCTGCTCGTCCAGCTTCTGCTGCCCCAAGGCCATCAGCCAGGCGCGGCCCTTGAGGTTGGCACCGAGCGCCGAGGTGAAGGCGCGCAGGCGATCCACACGGTCCTTGTGGGACAGCACGTACTGGGAGACCTCGTCGACCACCAGGAACAAGGTCGACCCGGGACTGCGGTATGTCAGCATGTCCCCGATGGCCCGGACCGCCTCTTCGGGAGACTCGGAGCGCACATGGGTGCCGGCGCGGCTGGTGAACCAGCTCATGGGGTCGGTGTAGCGCTCGGGGTACAGCACCGACATCACCAGCGAGAAGTCCTCTTCGGCCAGGGCCTTGTCCTTGACGTCGCTCCACGGCTTGCCCAGGGTCTGCGCGGCGACCTGCTCGAAGCGAGACCACTGGCCATCACGCTCCAACGAAAGCTCGAAGTCTGCCACCAGGGGTTCCGTGCTGCAGTAGCCCAGGCGCGCTTGCACCTGGCGAACGGCGGCGGCGTGGATCTGTTCATTGTCGCGGGCCACGCCACCGATATCGAAGACCACGCTGATCGGATCGATCTTCTGGCGCAGCGTCGCCCAGGCATCTCGAAGCTCGTCGCCCCGGGGCGAGGTGTCCCGCTTCAGCAGGGCGTCGGCGAGAGAGCGACCGTCGGGCAGCGCGACGCCGTCCAGGGAGAGACCGAGGAGCTTGGCGAAGCTGGACTTGCCCGAACCGTAGAAGCCGGAGATCCACGCGGTGGGCAGCTCGGGGCCGCCCTTCTTGTCGAGCTCCAGGGCGATATTGCGCAGCAGGCGCACGTACTGCTCGTGGATGCCGTTGGGCACGCGCCGGTGGTTGGGGTGCCCGTCCGGCCAGCCGCCGGTGATGATGTACTCGGACACCTCGTCCTGAAGTTTCTCTGGGCTCTGCTCGTGGAAGTACACAACGGGCGGGATGTCACGGGTGACATCGGAGAGGAAGAGATCGCGAATCAGGAGGTTGCTCACGGGTAGATCCGGGGACGGTAGTCGTTGTCCGGGCTCAGGATGCCCATGAAGGACAGCCCAGTCAGTCCGCGCCGCTCACCAGGGTAGAGCAACACGACCGGCACGTTTCGAGTGCGCCCGTCCAGGTGACGGAGGAGCGCAGAAGATCGGAAGAAGGGGTACAGAGCGCCTGCCCGTCCGACCAGCGCCAGGGTGCGGTCGATGGTGTCGGGATGGGCGTCTGCGTACTGTGAGATCACGCGGCTGCAGTCCGCGGCGATACCGTTGGGCCCGTCGATGAGCAGCGCCAGCTTGGACTTGAGGTAGTTCAGCCCTCGCTCGGGCTGGATGGCGCTAGTTCGTTTCTCGATCTCGATCACGCGGTCGACCCAATCCTGGCCCTGGGCGCGAACCCGGTCGAGCAAGAGCTTCTGAAGCGAGATGGACAGCACCACCCACCCGTTGGCGACGAGCTCGTTGGACAGCTTCTGGACCTGGCCACGCAGCCGGAACTCTTCCGAGGGGTCGTAGGGCACGATGGCGAAGCGGTAGTTGCGCATGGTGCTGATGCGCGGCCCGTCTTCATGGACCAGGTCGTCACGCAGCGCGGCGATGGCCGCCTGGAGCGGGGAGCCTTGGAAGAGCGGAGCGTCTCTCACGCGGCACCTCCGGCGGGGTGTTCATCTCCAGCCCATGCGGCGAGCGACGGGTAGCGCCAGCCGTAGTCGAGCAGGTCGCCCTGACGACGGAAGCGCAGCGCATCGAGGCCCTTGAGCCGGTCTTCGAGAGAGGAGCCGTCCATGCCGAGTGACCGAAAGTATGGGTTGTGGAGCAGGGTGCCGTCGAAGTCGACCCCGCGCAGGAGGTAGACCCCGTAGGTGAGGGCTTCGTCGCTGATGCGTGGGAGCTGGAGCTGCCGCGGTCCACGCTTGCCTGCGAGCAGGCCGGCGCCAGCGGCACAAGACAGGAGCTTGCTCGCGAACTGGATGCGCGTGCTCATGGTCCAACGGCCCGGCCCTTGCTCCCCGACCCAAGAGACCACCAGATCGCGGGTGACCTGGCTGCGCAGCCCTTCGCGCCGCTGTACGAGAAAGTCCCCGGTGAAGGCGCGGACCATCGGATCGGTGAGCTGAAGATGCCAGTGGCTGATCACCTGGCGCGTCTGTGGGTCCATGTGCCGCCAGGCGTGCAGGACCCGGAACGCGTCAGGGAAGGCGTCAAAGCGCGCGCGAAAGTTGGTGAGCAGCACCTTGACGCGTGCGAGGCTTTTTGCGCCGAACCAGTAGTTGTCGAAGGCATCCTGGGCGCTGGACACTTCGCCGGGAGTCGCACACTTCCAGTAGGCGCGGGCGTCTTCGACTTCTAGCGCGCACTTGAGCAGGCGGGTGTGGAACTGGGTGGTCTCGGCCGGGCGGGCGCTCATGAGGCTGCTGCGGATGATGAGCACCGGTAGTGCGGCAGCGGGTAGGCATCGGCCAGAGGGGCGAGCGCTGCGACCAGGTGCTCGGCGAGCAGCTCGAGGGAGTCAGGCATCGCACCCTTCAAGCGGCGTCCGGCGGGAGCCGCGACGGCGTCGGAGCCAGGGTGGGCATTGATCCAAGAGGAGAAGGCATCACGATCCCAGTCTTCGCCGACGATCTCGCCGAGGACAGGCAGTGCCTTGGCGGGATCACGGCCCGTCGTCTTCAGATCCCGAAGCCGCTCGTCAAGCCGCTCATCTATTGTGAAGCCAAGGCGGAACAGCGTGATGAGCT
This sequence comes from Oligoflexia bacterium, assembly GCA_013152105.1. GTDB lineage: Bacteria > Myxococcota_A > UBA796 > UBA796 > UBA2385 > UBA2385. The sequence goes on from JAADHA010000632.1 coordinate 2,959, forward strand.
GGTCGGGATCATGGGCCTTGGCGCGCATGGATGCGTCGCGGCGTCGTGCGGCTTCGCGAGCACCCTGCAGAACGGCCCAGCGCCAGGTGTGCGGAAGCAGGCGCCCGAAGAGATCCTGGCCCCCGAACTCGCTGACGAGATCGGTGCGCCACCAGCCCAGGCGAGGTTCTTCACCGGACTCGCCCGCCCACGCGACGATGAGCTGCGCGGCGAGGATGTGATCGAGGGTCGAAGTGGGGATCGGCGTCACGGCGGTCATCCTTCGGCCTGTGGATTCCGGCCATGGGCGGCCTTCTGGTCTTCGATCCACTTGAGAAGATCGGAGCGCTGGAAGCGCCACTGGCCGCGCACCTTGAACCCCGGCAGCTCCCCAGCCTGCGCCATGGAGTAGGTCGTCTTTTCGCCGATCTTCAGATGAGCGGCGACTTCTTTGATGGTCAGGACTTCATCGTCGAGCACAATGCGCCTCGGGGGCCACAGGTGACGGTGTGCTGCCAGGAGGAGGCAATGATTACCACAGATGACCAGAATGGTCTAACGTGGCCGAAACGGCCTTTCGATGGTGGACCCCAGAAACCTACGGCCGGGCGAGTCGAAAGCAAGTGCTCCGCGAGCTGCTGAGAAGATAGGCGAAGATCCACCCACCTTCCTGCCGTGACTCCCCTCGCTCATCCCATGTCTGAAACAACGTTCCATCGCCGCGCCTGGGCCCGCACCATCACCGAGGGCCGCTCCCTCGCTCGGCGCGCGCGACGGCTCGCCGCAGAGACCCCGCTCAACCCCGACGCTGCCTGGGATCTGCGCTCGCTCCTAGGGAACCTGCTCGCAGTGCTGGAACACGCCAGCAATGTGAACGGACCCCTCGCCCTGGGCAGGGACACGCCGGCCCTAGCCCCCCCCGACAGCTCGACAGATGGCGTGGACCCGGACATGACGATGACGGGCGCGACTCTCCAGACCCGGCTGGCGAGTGTGCTCGACAAGCTCCTCACCGGCTTGGACGGTGCGCCGGAGCACCCCTCATCCGATGGACTCGTCTCGATTCGGGTGGATGTCCTGCCGACCGCAGCCGAAGCGCTGGACCTTGCAGTGCTCCTGCATCGGCGGCTCGACCCGATCCAGGCTCTCGATGATGACCACGCCGCGCTGTTGGCCACACCCCTGGCAGAGCATGTCCACATCAAAGCGCGCCAACTGAAGATCTGCCCCACCTGTGGCACAGGCCTCACCGAACTGGACCGCACTGTGGACGGAAGCTACTGCGAAGGCTGCCGGACGCGATGGACCGCCGCGGGCTGATTCCCCCGACTCCTCCGCCTACTCCACCACTGCCGCGGCTTCGCCCTCAGCCCCAGCGCACTCAGCCCCAGCATTGGCGGTCCCCATGCCCATGCAGTACGATCAAAGCATGGCGCCCAGCCCACCATCACGGGATCAGGTTCTACGCATCCTCGGCAGCGCACTCCCGCGGCTTCGCGAGGAGTTCAGCGTCGCCGCCCTCTCCGTGTTCGGGTCTGTTGTACGCGATGATGCCACGGCCGGTAGCGACGTCGACATCCTGGTCGAGTTCAACAAGCCGATCGGACTGATCCGGTTCGGGCAGCTCGAAGCCGCGCTAGAGACACTGATCGGCCGCGAGGTCGACCTGGTCGAGCCCGCAGCACTCCACCCGGCGCTCAAAGATCAGATTCTCTCCGAGGCCCGACGTGCCGCCTAGAACCTGGCGGTTTCGAATCCAGGACATTCTCGACGCCATCGAGCAGATCCGGGACTACACCGCCGGGATGGACCTCGAAGGGTTCTCCTCGTCCAAGGTCGTCGTCGACGCCGTCCTGTACCGGATCTCAGTTATCGGAGAAGCGGCGAGCGCGATCCCCGAGGAGATAGGCGCCCAGCA
>JAADHA010000550.1 GCA_013152105.1 Oligoflexia bacterium
ATGTGGTGGGTGGTCGCGTCCCGGTCATCGGAGTCGGCGGCGTGCAGGGCCCCCAACGTGCCCGCGAGCTGCTGGAGCTGGGCTGCGCCGCCGTCCAGCTCTACACCGGCCTCATCTTCGAAGGCCCAGGCCTGATCCAACGCATCAATCGGGGACTGCTGTGACCGCCTCTGCCGCGATGTGGCTGCTCTTGGGCTGCGCCGGACATCTGTCCAGCGCCCTCCAACCCGATCCCATCGCAACCATCTCTGCCCCCGCTCCTCAGCCGACAGACCTGCCCCAAGCGATCGCGCTCCTGGTCGGAAGCGATCCCCTCCTTCGCCGTCCGGCCTCCGGCATTCCGTGGCAGCAGGTCCCAGGCGCCGAGCCGATCATCGCCTGGCAAGCCGTCTACAGCAGCACCGCCCCGCTCCCCGCGGACTGGTGGGCCCTGGAACGGCAGTGGCCGGGGACCATCGCGGTACCCCTGTCTCGGGGCGCCCGCCTGGCCGACCTGGAGTCGCTGGTCCCCAGTGGACTCCGGCCTGAAGTCCGTAGCCAGGTGCTGGCGCTGATGGCGCCACTCGCTGGCATCGGCAAGACCGCACCGTCCAACACCCGCCCGCCCCTCGCGTGGCTGGTCCCTGCCGCCACACCCTCAGCCCAAGTTGACGCCACCCAGGCCGCAGCCGCACTCCACGTCGCCGAGCGCAGCGTCCTGCTGGGCTGGCTCGACGCACCCAGCATGCCTGTGCAGGCCGCCGCCCAGGCCCTTCAAGCGGACACCTATGATCGCCTCCTGGACTCGCCAGCCGGAAGCCTGCTCTCGGCTCGCGCGCACCAGGCAAGAGACGCGGCCGCTGGCGCCGCAGGAGCGCAGCACCTCGACCGTGCCACGACCTGGGCCTTGACGACTGTCGCGGCCGATCGCGATGAAGAACAGCGTCGCCTCAAGCACACCCTGTCCAGCGCAGCCGACGAACTGCGCGAAGAAGGACTGGACGTACCTGACCGACCCGGGGGTGCCGTCGACGCCGCCCTGGCCCTGGCCCGGGTTGAACTGAGCCGAGACGCAGGCAGCGACGACTCAGCCGGGCTGGCGATCGTGGCGCTCACCGGCGAACGCTTGATGGGGCGCTGCCCCGACGGACATTGCCAGGGACTGGACCGGCTCACCACGCTGCGACGGGCAGCCACCTGGTCCGACCGCGCCTTGGCCATGGCCAACACCTGGAGCGTCATCGCCGCCAAGCAGGTGCTCGACCGAATCGAGGTGACGGCCGACCGACCCACCTACGCGGGTGGCACGGCCGATCTTGTCGACCTGCTGCTAGGAGAGGGCACCGGGCCGGTCGCCGCCAGCCTGCTGCGGCAGCGTGTCCCAGGCCCCAGCACCTGGCTGGCGCTGACCCGGGCCACCGGCGCCGCCGACAACACCACGGCCGACGCGGGTATCAACGCCCTGCGCGCGCTGGTCGCCCGACTGTGCGAGCGTGCGCTGACCACCGAAACCGACCCCCAACGACGCGAGATGATCCTTCAGATCCAGCGCCGATGTTCCGCCTGATCAGGTACCCGAACACTGGTAGCTGATGGTCATCTGGTCGTCTCCCGTGGCACCCATGCAGTCCGTGACCGTGAGCGTCAACTCCAGCGTCTCGGTGTTCGAGTCGCCGTAGGTCGTGCTGGGACCGGTCATGGTGACGGTGGTCGCCGCCGCCGTCGCGTCGTCGATGACGCCGCTTCCGGTACCACCCGTGATCTCCCACAGATAGTCCGTGATCTCATCGTCATCCAGATCATAGCTGTCGGTACCATCTATCGAGAACTCGGCGTCATTACACGCGTTGCAGGTGTAATAAACGCCGTAGCTAACCGGCGTGCAGGCGACATCCTCGGAGTAGGACTGATCGGGGCCGGCGTCCGAGTCGGGGTCGGCGTTGAAGGGTCGCTCTAGCACTTCAACCGTCACGTAGACCGGCGTGGAATACTCGGTGCCGTTGTAGATGGTCAGCGCGAACTGGTAGGTCCCAGGTTCATCCGGCACAAAGACCGGGTCCACGTCCGTCGACTCGGCAATATCCGAGCTGCTCCGCGCGGAGCCACTCGGCGCGCTCACCAGCTCCCACTCGTAGGTGATGGCCGCCCCATCCGGATCGTAGGAGTCACTACCCACCAGGTAGATGGCGCTGCAGGTGTAGGCTTCCGCGGTGTCGGTGTAGTAGCTGGCCTCGGCTACCGGCCAGCAGAACTCGTTTTCGTTGTTGGGAGAACCGTAGTCGGTGTTGATGTCCCAGGGGAAAGAGGCGGTACACCACGCCGCTGAGGAGTCGTTGAGGATGTCGCCATAGGCGGTCGGGTCGAGGTTCATCGTGGCGCCCTGCGGATCGGGCATCGTCGCGCCGTCGTCCCAGGAGACCTGGTCGATGACGACATCGCCCATCATCAAGACGAGATCATCATCTTCATTGGAGAGCGAGACATCGGCGTACTGGTAGCCGACCAACAGGTTGCCGTTGACGGTGATGTCGTCGCTGATTCCGAAGACGAAGTGCTCACCGGGGGCGATCCAGATCAGATCGTCGCTAGTCACCTGGTGCCAGTCGCTGTCCACCGTCGACGTCAGCACCAGCCCGTTGACGATCAGGTCGCGTCCCGAGTCGTTGTAGACCTCGAACCACTCACCGTCCGGGTCCGGTACCTGGTAGGGGTTGTTCATGATCTCGGTGATGAAGAGGTCTCCTGCAGCCCAATCGCCTTCATCCACCATGCCGTCGCAGTCGTTGTCGACAAGGTCCCCGGCCGTCTCACTGGCCCCCGGGTTGATCGCGGCGTCGGCATCGTTGCAGTCGGCCGCGACATCGTCCGAGCCGCAGGACGTGTAGCCGTCCCCATCGGCGTCGAAGCCTTCATCCACGTTCCCATCGCCGTTGTTGTCGATACCGTCGCAGATCTCGGCCACATCGCAGTCCGGGACCCCGTCGCCGTCGATGTCGAAGCCTTCGTCGATGACCCCATCGCCGTTGTTGTCGACGCCGTCGCATTCTTCGGTGTCCACGCAGTCCGCCGTGCCATCGTCGTCGGTGTCCGCGAAGCCTTCGTCGATGACGCCGTTGCAGTTCTGGTCGATGCCATCACAGACTTCTTCCTGTCCTGGGAAGATCTCCGGGTTGGAATCATCACAATCACCGTCGTCTGGCGACACGCCATCGAAGTCGTTGTCAACGAAGGTGGCCGAGCCAGCGTCACCGGTCGCACCGGCGTCCGTGCTGACACCACCATCGACCGTCGTGCCGGTGCCGCCAGTGTCCTTGTCGCCACACGCCGCACCCATGGTGGCGGCGAAGCCGAGAAGCGATCCGACGATGAGGTGAGGGACGCGCATGGGGACACCTTGGTTGAACCAGCGTGGACATCCACGGTCCACGCAAGGTGGCTACATTACCAGCCCGCAACGCACCACGGCAACGCCTATTCAGAACGAAAGTGCTGCTCGACGATATCGGATTGTTGATGTGAGCGACGCAAGCCCGGCCTGCCCACCCCACAGACCGGCCAGGATCCCCTCCCCTCCACCACGTCTCGCACGAAATCCGCTCTGATGCCTTGCGCACCAAGCGCGAGTAGCGTTAAAAGCGCTTCGTTCGCTGAGCGGGAGTAGCTCAGTTGGTAGAGCATCAGCTTGCCATGCTGGATGTCGCGAGTTCGAGTCTCGTCTCCCGCTCCACACTTCAAGACGCCATCATCCTTCAAGATGATGGCGTTCTTGCGGCGCGGCCCGCCCGTCTACGAACTCGCGCCCCTTCCAGCGACTGCGCACCCCCAGCACGGCGCGCAAGAGGATGAAGGCCAGCAACACATTCGCCACGGGATGCCACCAGGCGGTGCTGCCGGACCGGCCATCCCGACGCTCGATCCGCCAGCGAAATGCGATCTGAAGCCCACACACCGCGGCGATCCACCCCAGCCAGGCCCAAGCTGGCACCGCCCAGCCCAACAGCAGCCGCGCCACCAGACCGCCCGCTAGCAGGCCGAAAGGCACCAGCGCACCAACGACAATGAACAGCACAGAGCCCAGGCCGAGGATGGGCTGTCGTCCCATCCCTTCGTACAGGTTCTTCCCATAGCCGCCCACGATCTCGCCGAGCGAGCGGTACAGCCGCACCCGAAAGGCCCAGGGCGCGACGAGCAGGGCGATCGCGAATCCCCGCTGCTTGAATGCGGTGGCCAGGCCAACATCATCGAGCACCTGGTCGCGAACCACGCCATGACCATCCACGGCTTCATAGGCGGACCGATCGACCAGGATGCACTGACCGTTGGCGAATGCCTCGGGAGCCCCGGGGTCATTGACCCGGTTGAGGTCGATGGCGCCGCGAATGAGCCACCCCACGGCTGGAACCACGACCCGCTCCCAGAAACTCACCAACTCCCAGGTGCCATAGACACTGAGCAGGGCCAGCGAGCGGTCAGCCATGGCGCCCTGGAGCGCCGTGAGGGCGTCAGGATGAAGGACCACGTCGGCGTCCAAGAAGAGCAGTCGGTCGCCAGTCGACTCGCCCGCGGCGCGCGCACAGGCCCAGGGCTTTCCTGCCCAAGCAGCGGGAGGAGGCGTCCCTCGGATCACCCGGACGCGGACATCGTCCGCAGCCGCGGCCCTGGCCGCATCCCCAGTGCCATCCTCGGACTGGTCATCGACGACGATGATCTCCACTCGGGGCCAGCGCTGAGCGCGGACCGCCTGGACGCAGGCGCCGATGTTGTCGGCCTCGTTGCGCGCCGGAATGCACACGCTGATCAGCGGCGCCTGGTCATCGGCGGGCAGGTCCGGCTGGCTGCCGGATGGAGGGTCCAGCGCCCAGGCCCGACC
>JAADHA010000553.1 GCA_013152105.1 Oligoflexia bacterium
CGAGCACCTGGGCATCGCCGCCGTGGGGGACCCGGTGCCTGGACTCCCTGCAGGGTCAGAACCTCACTTCGCCCACGTCGAGCGCGGCGGGCGAGACGCCCGCGCCGTACCCACCCCTCAACGCTCAGCCCCACCCAACCATCGCGGCCGCACCGGCAACTCGGCGGCCTGCAAGGTCGCGAGCAATGCTGCCGGAGTCTCGGCGCTGAGCAGCATGTCTCGGTCCTGTTGGTGGATGAAGCCGAGCTCGGTGGCCTGCTGCACGAACTGGATGATCGGCTGGTAGTAGCCATGGGCATCGACCAGCCCGACTGGCTTGTCGTGGTAGCCGAGCTGGGTCCAGGTGGTGGCCTCGAAGATCTCTTCGAGCGTCCCAAAGCCGCCGGGCAAGGCCATGAAGGCGTCTGAGAGCCGGGCCATCATGGCCTTGCGGGCGTGCATGCTGTCGACGACGAACAGCTCGGTCAGGCCGTCGTGACCCAGCTCCGCCGCCATCAGCCGCTGGGGAATCACGCCGAACACCTGGCCCCCGGTGGCCAGGGCGGCGTCGGCCAATTCGCCCATCAGACCGACGCAGCCACCGCCGTAGACGACCGCGATGTTGGCCGAGGCCAGCAGCCGGCCGGTCTCGCGAGCCACCTGGCGCCACCGTTCATGCACGTCGTTCGACGAGGCACAGTAGACGCAGATCCGACGAAAGGGTTCCATGGCTCTCCCTCGACGCCCCATAACCACCACGCGGGGGGGCTGAAATCAGTCGAGCGTCCAGCGGCAAGCGGCGCTACGTTGCCGCCCGCCCTGGCGGCCCACCAGGCGCCACGCGATAGACCCAAGCCCATGGACCTGCATCCCCACGTCTCGCCGGAGAACGCCATGCACCCCTCGCTCCTCATCCTGCTCTCGCTCCTGGCCTGCAACAACAAGGTCGGCGTGCTCCCCAACGACGACACCGGCGGGACCCAGGACACCGGCGCCGACGGCGGCACCGGCGGCGACGCCGGCGGGACGACGACGCCCACGCCCGGCGACCTGTCCTGGACGAGTGGACCCGACCTGCCGGACTGCACCGCGGTGACGGGCTCGGGGGACTCGGTGGCCCTCTCTGGCGTGGTCCTGCTGCCCGACGGGCCGGTCGCGGGCATGGTCGTCTACAGCCCATCTACCGGCGAGATCACCTGCGCCGGAGACGCCTGCGACGCGGGCGACGCCACGGTGGTCTGCACCGAGGGCGTCATCTCGGCGGGCCTTATCGATGCCCACAATCACCTCCAGTACAACGTGATCCCGCCCTGGCAGCACGACAATCTGTTCGAGGATCGCTACGAATGGCGCAGCAGCGGCGACTACTGGGACTACCGCACGGCCTACGATGACATCGAGAACGACTACAACTGCGAGATCATGCGATGGGCCGAACTGCGGGTGCTGGTCGGCGGCGGTACGTCGGCGGTGGGCAGCTCGGGTGGGTCCTGCATCGACGGTCTGGTCCGCAACCTGGACGAGGACCAGTCCGCGAACTACCTCGACAACTACGACCTCTGGTACTCCTCGTCGACGGTGACTGACACCTACGACCCCGGCGACGGTAGCTACTACCAGGACCAGATCTCCAGCGGCGCGACCTCGGCCATCCTCAACCACGTGGCCGAGGGCGTAGACGGCGCCGGCACCGACGAGATCACCTGGATGCAGTCGGTCGACATGGTGGGACCGGGCATGGCCTACGTACACGCCACCGACGCGACGACCCAACAGCTCGCCGAGATGGCGGCAGACGGCACGTCGATCGTCTGGTCACCGCGTAGCAACCTGGATCTCTACGCCCAGACCACCCCGGCCGATATCGCCCTGCGCCTGGGCGTGGACGTGGCCCTGGGGCCGGACTGGACGTGGTCGGGCTCGATGAATCCGGCCCACGAAGCGTCCTGCGCGGTCGACTACCTGGGCGCTCGGGGCAACCCCCTGACCGACGTGAAGCTGCACGGAATGGTGACGGACGACGCGGCTCGGATCGTCGGCCTGGACGGGATCCTCGGCACGCTCGATCCGGGCATGAAGGCCGATATCTCGGTCTTCAACTGGTCGAACCAGCCCTATCGGGCGGTCATCCAGAGCGGCCCCACCGATGTGCGCCTGGTGATCGTCAACGGCGACGCGCTGTACGGCGTGGCCGATCTGCTGGCCGCGGCCCGAGGCGGAGACAGCGACTGCGAGACGGTCACCGCCTGCACCGAGTCGCGGACCCTCTGCGCGGTGTCGGGAAGCGGCGAGGCCGGCATGACCCAGGCCCAGCTCTCGGACGCGCTCTCGGCCGCCCTGGCGGGCACGACCATGCCGTCCGGCCTGGAGTATGCGGGCCAGCTTCACGGCCTGTGGGACTGCGATGACAGCTACGCAAGCTGCGATCCCCGCGAAGGCCAGACCACCGACACCGACACCGACGGCGATGGAATCGAAGACAGCGACGATGTCTGCGTGGGTTGGTTCGACCCGCGCCAGGACGACCTCGACGGCGACGGGGTGGGCGATGCCTGCGACCCCTGTCCCCTGGCCGCCGGGATGAGCGAGTGCAGCCACGACCCGGACGACATCGACGGGGACGGACTGGCCAACGACGGCGACGACTGCCCGTGGATCTACGATGACCAGTCGGACAGCGATGGCGACGGCCACGGCGATGCCTGTGATGACTGCCCCGACGTGTCCAACCCCGGCGACACTCCCTGTCCGGCGCTCTCGGCTACCGTCGACATGGTCCGCAACCCCGACGGCGCGTCCTACGTGGGCGAGGGTGCCACGGTCACGATCGACGGCCTGGTGGTCACCGGCGTCAGCAGCAGCGGCTACTACGCCCAGGACCCGACACTGAGCGCCTGGGGCGGCGTATTCGTGTACACCGGCGGGGCCCCCACGGTGTCCGCCGGAGATCAGGTCAACGTCACCGGCACGGTCACCGAGTACTACGGCTTGACCGAGCTCTCCGACCCCTCGACCGACGTGACCGGTACCGCCAGCATCCCAGCACTCATCGCGCTGTCTTCGGCCTGCGACGTGGCCGAGGGCACCGACCAGGGCGAACAACTCGAGAGCATGCTGGTCACGATGCCCGACGCGACGGTGACGGACAGCAACCCCGACAGCCCCGACGACTACGGCGAATTCGAGATCGACGCCTGCCTGCGCGTGGACGACGCGCTCTATTCCTACGGCACCCAACCCGCCGAAGACACGGTCTACAGCACGGTCGCAGGGGTGCTCAGCTACACCTATAGTCACCGCAAGGTCGAACCACGGGACGCCAGCGATCTGGTCGGGGGGCGGTGACCGGAAACGCCCCTTCGGCTCGTGGGCGGGCCTCCGCTGCGCTACCCTGAGCGCCCTCAGTGGAGATCCTCGTGTCGCGCTCGCCGCTCCTGCCCCTGCTGCTCATCCCTGTGCTCGGCCTGACGGGCTGCACCAACAAGCCCACAGACTCCGATGACGGCAGCGACTCGGGTACCAGCACCGCCGCCTGGCGGCCCGATCTGGTCTGCCCCGGTGACCCGGGCTGCGAGTCCGGCCAAGGCGACCTGATGGCGGGGGCCGCGGCCCTGCCCATCACACCGACCTGCTTCGAGACCTGGCAGGACGTCAACGACGACGCGACCTACACATCCAGCACCGATGTCTTCCTGGACTGCGGCTGCGACCAGCTCTGCAAGGGCGACAAGGGCTGGCCAGGAGCGGACGAGGGCGAGGGCGACGGCGTCTTCCAGGCAGTCTGGATCGCGGGCTTTGGTGAAGCCCGCGCCGCCGCGGGTGTACACGACGATCTGTGGGCCCGAGCCGTGGTCTTTCGCCAGGGTGACGTGACCGTGGCCCTGGTCGCGCTGGACCTGGTGGGCTGGTTCTACGACGACACGGTGGCCATCCGAGAAGCGGTCGCCGCGAGTGGGGTCGACGTGGACCACGTCATTGTCGACGCCACCCATGTTCACGAGGGTCCCGACACCATGGGCCAGTGGGGCCCCGACCTGACCCACCCGGGCACCGACCGCGCCTACATGGACCAGGTCGTCGCCACCGCCGCGTCAGCGGTGAGCCAGGCCGCCGCCGCGCTCCAGCCGGTGACCCTGCGCGCCGGAAGCATCGACACCGCCGCGCCCTTCGGCGACAAGGGCACCCGCAACACGGTCCGAGACAGCCGCGACCCGGTCGCCATCGACGAACAGCTTGGCGTCGCGCAGCTCGACAGCTTGGACGGCCAGCCGGTCGCCACCCTGGTCAACTGGAGCAACCACCCCGAGACGACGGACAGCGACAACCTGCAGCTCACCAGCGACTATGTCCACTACGTCCGCACCTATGTCGAGGATGGCGTCGACCAGGGGACGGCCACGGCCCGGCCTGGCCTGGGCGGAACCTGCATCTTCATCAACGGCACGGTGGGCGGCCTGATGACCCCCCTGGGGATCACCGTGACCGACCCCGACGGCGTGGACTGGAAGGGCAACAACTTCGAAAAGGCCGATGCCCTGGGTCGCGTGATCGCAGACCTCGCCCTGACCGCCGTGGACGAAGCACCGGTCGCGAAGCAGCCGACCCTCTCCCTGCGCAGCGCCGAGCTGATGATTCCGGTCGAAAACTACGTCTTTCAGGCCCTCTTCCTGATCGGCCTCTTCGACCGCGCGCTCTACAACTACGACCCGGAAGCGAACATCGACGAGGACAACACGCCCGAGATCCTCACCGGCATGGATGTGCTCCAGCTCGGCCCGATCACGATGATCACGGTCCCCGGCGAGTTGGCCCCCGAGGTCGCCATCGGTGGCTACGACGGCTCTCGGGTCAACACGACCGAAGACGAGCTCCCAACAACGAGAATCCCCCCGATCTGGCGGCCGCCCCGACGGGGCCCTACCTCAAGGACCTGGCCAGCACCCAGTACGCGTGGATCATCGGCCTGGGCAATGACGAGATCGGCTACCTGCTGCCGGCCTACGACTACAAGCTCAGTGACTCCTCGCCCTACCTGACCGAAGCCCCCGGCGATCACTATGAAGAAACCAACTCCATCGGCCCCTCCGCGGAGCCCTTGATCCAAGCCCAGGCCGAGCGCCTGCTCACCTGGACTCCCTGATCCTACTCCACAGTCCGCTCCAGGCCCCAACCACCGCATTGCGCGCCGCCTGACCGTGACTAGCTTGACCCGGACGGAGGTCTTTCCATGCGCGATCCCTACGCTGTGCTCGGTGTCTCTCGCGACGCCAGCGCGGCCGACATCCGCAAGGCCTACAAGAAGCTGGCGCGCAAGCTGCATCCCGATGTCGCCAAGACCGACACCGACGTCGAGCGCTTCAAGGACGTCAACGCGGCCTACGACATCCTGGGTGACGATGACCGGCGCAAGCTCTTCGACGAGTTCGGCGAGGTCAGCACAAAGCCGGGCTTCGACGCGGCCAAGGCCCGCGCCTGGCAGCGGCAGGGTTTCGGCGGGGGGCCATCAGGCTTCGGCGGGGGTCGCCCAGGTGGCGGCTTTCGCTGGTCGAACGGCGACCCCGACCTCAGCGGCGGCTTCGGGCGAGGCTTTGGGTCAGGCAACAGTCCCGACGACATCCTCGG
>JAADHA010000557.1 GCA_013152105.1 Oligoflexia bacterium
GCGGGGGCGTGAGGGAAGAGGGGGGGAGCATCAAGGGGTGAGGACGTCTCGGATGGACTGCAAGGCACGTTCCATGCCCATGCCGCGACTGCCCTTGGCCAGGACCACGTCGCCGGGACGCAGATCGGGGGCGATCTTGGCGCCCAAGGCGGCCGCGTCCACGGCGCAGACCAGGGCGGCGCTCGTGCCCGCACGCGAGGCCGCGCGTTGAGAGCGCGGACCGGCCAGGCCCACCAGATCCAGCCCCAGCCCCAGGGCAAGCTGGACGATCTCGTCGTGAGCAGCGTCCTCGTGAGCGCCCAGCTCAAGCATATCGCCCAGCAGCGCGACGCGACGGGCGCCCTTGATGGCGGCGAGGGTACGCAGGGAAGCCGCCATGCTGATCGGGTTGGCGTTGTAGGCATCGTTGATGAAGTGCATGCCGGCCGGCCCGGCTTCTAGCCGCAGGCGCATGCCGACCGAGCGATAGCGGGCCAAGCGCGCCGCCATCTGCTGCGGGTCGACACGCAGGGCCAGGCCGACCGCGACCGCGGCAGCGGCGTTCTGCGCCAGGTGCAAGCCCGGGCTGGGCAGCGTCCCAAGGACCACCGCGTCGCCCTTGGTCTCGATGCGGAAGCGGGTCCCCAGCGATTCGGTGTCGACGACCGCATCGGTCAATCGAACGTCGACGCCGATCGACGATCCGTAGCGCAACACCGAGACACCGGCTGGGATGGGCAGGCCGCGGATGTAGGGATCGTCGTCGTTGACCACGCACTGGTCACCGGGGCGGGCGCCAGCGAAGAGCTCGCCCTTGGCCCGCGCCACGCCGTCGAGGTCACCCACGCCCTCCAGGTGGGCTGCGCCGACGTTGGTCACCAGGCGCACAGTCGGCTTCCCGATGCGCTGGAGCAGGTCGATCTCGCCGAGGTGGTTCATCCCCATCTCGAGCACCCAGATGTCCGCGTCGACCGGTGCTGACAGGATGGTCAGCGGCAGCCCGATGTGGTTGTTGAGGTTGCCCTGCGTGGTGTGGACCCGGGGTCCGCCCGACTCGGCATCCCCCAGCACCAGGCTCACCATGGCCCGCGTCGTGGTCTTGCCGGCGCTCCCCGTGATTCCGACGACGGGGCCCGGAAAACCCTCTCGAACCCAGCTCGCCAGGGCCTGAAGCGCCAACAGACCGTCCTCCACCTGGACGAAGCCACGGTCCCAGCCCTGCGGGACTCGACGCGCGATGACACCCGCGCAGCCCGCTGCCTGGGCGTGGGGCAGGAAGTCATGCCCGTCAAAGCGGTCGCCGCTGAGGGCCAGGAACCACTGGCCCGGCGCCAGGCGACGCGAGTCGGTCGAGATCACACCCGGCGATCCCGGTCGCACCAGCACGCCCTTGGTGCCCGCCACGATGTCCTGGTCACGCAGGATCATGTCCCCTCCCCTGCTTGCTGATCACCCAGGGCGACGGCCGCGATCTGGCGGTCGTCCAAGGGCAGGACGCGGTCGCCGATGGTCTGGGTGGTCTCGTGGCCCTTGCCCGCGATCAACAGGACATCACCCGGGGCCAGCGCGGCAACCGCCGCGTGGATCGCCGCGGCTCGGTCCGGCTCCACCTGGACCCGGGAGCGATCCGCCGGCAGGCCGTCCAGGACCTGGGCGATGATCGCCAGCGGGTCCTCGCCACGCGGGTTGTCGTTGGTGATCCACACCCGGTCGGCACCTTGGGCCGCGACCTGTCCCATCTGCGGGCGCTTGCCGCGGTCTCGGTCGCCGCCACAGCCAAAGACCAGCAGCAAGCGCCGGGGCCCCAAGCCGCGCAGGCTGTCCAGGGTGCGGGCCAGCGCATCGGGGCTGTGCGCGTAGTCCACCAGCACGGTGCGCGTCCCGAGGGGATCGGGCACCTGCTCCAGTCGACCAGGGACACCACTCAGCGCGGCCAGGCCGTCCAAGGCCACGGGCAGCGTCACCCCCAAGCTCAAGGCGACGCCGATCGCGGCCAGGGCGTTGTCGACATTGTGGGCCCCCGGCAGCCGGATCCGCAGCGTGCCCTCACCGGCCGGGGTGTGAACCTGGGCACGAGCGCCGTCCAGCCTGAGCTCGACCTGGGTCGCTCGAATGTCGAAGTGGGACCCGCGACCGTAGCGCCAGATCCGGCGGCGCCCAGCGGCGATCACCACCCGCTCGGCCATGGGGTCCAGCCCGTGGACCACGGCGGTGCCATCGGGCGCCAATAGCTCGCGAAACAGGCGCAATTTGGCATCGAGATAGCGGGCCATGGTGCCATGAAAGTCCAGGTGGTCCTGGCTGAAGCTGGTGAAGACCGCCGTGGTGAAACAAGTCCCGTCGACCCGGCGCTGGGCCAGCCCGATGCTGCTGACCTCCATGGCACAGGCCGCACAGCCCTGGGCCAGCATCTCGGCCAGCAGTTGCTGCAAGACCGGTGCCTCGGGGGTGGTGAAGACCGAAGGCAGCCGCCGCCCGGCGATCCGGTTGCCGGTGGTGCCGACCACGCCAATCTGGAGGTCAGCCGCCACACAGATGGCCTCGACAAGCCAACTAACAGTTGTCTTTCCGTTAGTTCCGGTGATGCCCACGACGGGCAGCCTCTGGCTGGGAGAGCCGGCCAGCAGGGACGCCGCCAGGGCCAGGGCGACCCGAGCATCGGCGACCTGGATGACCGGCACCCCGGGCCGGGCCTGGACGGGGCCATCCGCGATGATCGCGGCGGCATCCACGGTTGAGGCGAAGCGGCGACCATCGACCTGGGCGCCGCGGATCGCGACGAAGACCGCATCGGGGCCAGCCTGCCGAGAGTCATGGACCACGCGCGTAACGGTGCGCTCCAGATCGCCGGCGACGGCGACAGGCTGGAGGGCAGCGACCAGCGTGGCGAGGGTCATGGGTTGCAGCGCGTGCCGGACCAGACGACGCAGGTGAAGAGAGGGGTATGGAGGCCCCTCTCTCCACGACGCTTCGCAGCAAGCTGCGTCGCCAGGATGAGTGTGACAGGAACGAGCCAGGGCTCGCCCAATGGGATGGAGACTGAGGAGACAGGTGGCACCAGCGGGAACCAGCGCGCGGGGTGATGAGCACCGGGGTGGAGTCCAGTGCTCGGGGCCCGCTCAAGATTGAGCGGGAGAGAGACGACTGCGACGCCGCCGTCACGCCCCTGAAGGGAGGTGCGCTTGCACGGGGCGCGTCCGGCCAGGTTGGGCAGGTACGGCGGGAGGAGCGACAGCAGGGAGAGGAGCTGGGCGTCTGCGACGAGGGAGCGGGGAGAGCAGGACGTGGGCGAGTGCCCACAAGGAAGGGAGTGGGTGCCTGTCTCCGGCAGAGGGTCCGCCCGAGGGGGGCCCCGTCGCTCGGTCCATTCGCCGGGTGGGGGGACCACCCGGCAGGACTCCGAGGATGGCGGCTGCGTCCACGCGAAAGAGCGGGGAGCGGCAGCGGCGCCGACAGTCGTATTTGGGGTGAAAAAGAGCGAGCCAGGCGGCTTTGTTTTCAGCGGAGGACCACCGCCACGGCGTCGCCGGGTGCCAGTGAGGCTCCCGGCATGGGGTTCTGAGACTTCACGCGGCCCGAGCCGCTGACCCGCAGACCCAGCCCGGCACCTTCCAGCGCGACCAGGGCGTCGCGCATCGAGAGACCGGCCAGGTCTGGAGTTCGCAGGCTTCCGTCATCGTTCCAGCGAAGCTCGACCGGGGGCCGGGCGGGCTCTGCCTTGAGGCTGTCGAGGGGTTTCGTCGCGGCGGCATCCTGCGAACCCTTGGCGAGCATGTCCCCATCACACTGGGGCTTCAGGCCGAACAAGGACGGATCCGGTGGGACTCCGAGCAGCCTCATGCTCTTGCCCGCGATCTCCTTGAAAGCCGGCCCCGCCGTCCAGCCGCCGTAGCGCGGGACGAGCGTCGGGTTGTCGACGACGACCACGATGGCGAGCTTGGGCGCGTCCGCTGGGATCAGGCCGATCCAGGAACCCATGCGCTCGGTAGGAGAATACGCCCCGTTCACCAGCTTTTTCGACGTGCCAGTCTTTCCCGCCACCTTGTAGCCACACACCGCGGCGCGCGTCCCCGTGCCGTGCTTCTCTGTGACGGCGACCATCATATCGACGACCTGTCGGGCGTTCTTTTCCGACACCACGCGACGGTCCACCTTTGGCGGGAAGCGCTCGATCAGATCGCCCCGACCGTTCGTCACGGCCTTGATCAGCCGGGGCTCCATGCGAACGCCGCCATTGCCCAGGGTAGCCACCGCCGCCGCGAGCTGGACGGCGCTGACGCTGGTCCCGTAGCCGTAGCCAGTCGTGGCCAGCTCGATGCGCCGGATCCCCTTCACCTTGCGCAACATGCCGCGGGTCTCGCCGGGCAGGCCCAGCCCGGTGCTGCGTCCGAATCCGAAGTCCGACAGGTAGCCCAGGGCATTCTCGGCACCCAGGGCCAAGGCCAGCTTTGCGGCACAGATGTTCGAGCTGAACTTGATGACATCGCCAAGTGTGGCGTCGCCCAGGCGATGCTCGTCATGGATCGTCTTGTGGCCGAGGCGCCATGCCCCCATCTCGCAATAGAGCGGGGTCGTGGCCGTGATGGTGCCTGTGTCCAAGGCAGCGGCCGCGATGAAGGGCTTGAAGACGCTGCCCGGCTCGATGGCGTCCATGGCCGCCCGGTTCTTGAGCCGAGCCATGTCCAGGTGCGCCTGGTCGTTCGGATCGAGTCCCGGCACCGACGCCATGGCCAGGATCTCGCCCGTCGGGACATCGACCACCACCGCGTAGGCAGCAGACGCTGCAGCGCTGTTGGGTGTGGTTGGCCGCAGTGGAGTCGGTCTGGCGGGCTTGGAGCGCGTGCTCGAGGGCCAGCTTCGGG
>JAADHA010000610.1 GCA_013152105.1 Oligoflexia bacterium
AGGGCAAGTTCGAAGAGCAACTGCGTGACGATATGCTGCGCAACAAGCTCAAGGAGACCGTCGCCTCGGGCGTGAGCGTCAGCCAGGCCGAAGTCAAGGACCTCTACGAACGCACGGCGACCCACGCCAAGCTCACCTACGTTCGCATCCTGGACCACGAGCTTGCCGCCAAGATCGTGGTGGATGAGCCTGCCATCGACGAATTCCTGGCGACCAGCGCCGATCAAGTCACCCAGGCCTATGAACGCGACAAGGCCCGCCTCTACAGCAAACCTCGAAAGATCGGCGTCCACCGCCTGGTGATGCAGAAAGACAAGGGTGGGATCGGCGACGCAGATCTGCGGGCCAAGATGGACGAGATCCACAAGCAAGCGGTCGAGGGGGCGGACTTCGAAGCGCTGGTGCGACGATGGTCCGAAGACCCGACAGCCGAGACCGGCGGCGCCGCCGGACTGCTGGCCGAGAACATCATGGAGCCCCAACTCGCCAGCGCGGCCCTGGCCGTAGGAGCGGGCAAGATCTCCGAGGTCATCGACACCGAGCGGTCGCTCATCCTGCTGTCCGTGGACCAGATCGTAGACGCAGCGGTGACGCCCATCGACGTTGTCAAGCGCGACATCGCTCGCACCCTCATCGCCCAACAGCGCGCGACGGCCCAGGGCGGCGAACAGGCTGAAGCCCTGTTGGCTGCTTGGAAGGAGACCGGCGCCGCTCCGACCGATCTCATCGCATCCTATGGACTGGCCCTGGACCAGGCGGGCCCGTTCTCGCCTACCGAGTCCTTCGTGCCCGGTCTGGGAGTCGTGCCTGCCCTCGTCAAGGCCGTCGCCGAGCTGGGCGGCAAGGGCGTCTTGGATGGGGTCTACCCGATCGAGGGTGGTCGGATCGTCGCCGCGGTCACCAGTTGGTCTGGGGCCGACCCCGACCGCTTTGAGCAGCTCGCCCCCATGATCCGCGCACAGCTCCTGCAGCAGAAGCAGAAGGAAGTCCTGACCGACTGGCAACAGGACCTGATCGCCTCGGCACGGGTCGAGCGCTTGATGCGCGACTGATCATCTCGCCGAGCCTGGCTGGAGCACGCCAGGGTGTCGCGCCCCGTGGTGTCGCGCCCGCCCCCCTGGGAGGCCGTGTGCAGGTGTGCGCGGTTCGGTTTAGTGTTGACACGTCAACAACTTAGGTTGTTCACAGCCGCAACTTTACTTTACATCACCCTGCAACTCTTGCAGTTTTATACGCACGTGCTAATGTCGTCGGGCGCCAGGGAGCTGCGGCTCCCTTCACACCTGGACAGGATCCGCTGAGCGCTGCGCTCCATGCTCAAACCCAGCCGAACCCTGCTGTCCTTCCTGCTGTTGCGGGCCGAGTCCTCGTCTGGCGACGATGTCACGGCCACTGCTGATGCTGTTCGCCAGCAGCGGGTCCTGTCCCCAGGTGGGCGCGCCCTGCCCTCGCCTCGAGCGAGCGCTTGAGCCCGACGTCCCAGGGTGCGCTGCAGGCGCGCGTCCAGCCTGAGCGAAGCGCCCCCTCCTTCGACCTGAGTGCGCTCGTCCTCCGGGCCGCATCCGAGGTGCTCTGGGGCGCCCGAAACCCTTGCGAGCCCTTTGCCAATCGCGCCGACGGTCTGCCACCGGACCGGGTCTATTACCGGGCGGCGGACGGCTGGGAAGCGCCGCTTTGGCGATACCCCCCTCGTCCCGGAGCCACCGGCGATCCCCTGATCCTGGCCCATGGTCTGGGCCTGAACCAATCTGCACTCGACTTTCGCGAGGGCCACTCGCTGGCCCGCGCGGCCTGGCGACGCGGCTACGATGTCTACCTGCTCGAACACCGCGGTGATCGCAACGCCCTGCCTCCACGACGGCCTGGCTCCTTCGACTTCGATGACATCGTGGACCTGGACCTGCCAGCGGCCCTGAGCGCCGTGCGGCGAGTCTCGGGTGCCCCCCGTGCTTTGTGGCTGGGGCACGCGCTGGGTGGGCAACTTCTCTACGGCCACCTCGCTCGAGGGGGGGCCGATGATCTGGTCGCTGGAGTGGCGCTCTGCGCGCCGGTCCAGTTCGATTCGCCACCCTCCGCCGCGCGCCTGGCTGCGGCGGCGGCCCGCCTCTTGCCCGCCGGCTGGCGGCTCCCCTCACGCACCCTCCACCGGGCCCTCGCCCCGCTGGGTGGGCCCGCGGCCTTTCGAACGCTGGCCAACGACGCGTCCGGCCCCGACCTGCGAGGACTGATGCTGGACGGTGTGGACGACCTGCCCATGGGCATGATTCGGCAGGTCGCGCGCTGGGTCTCCTCGGGCAAGCTCTGCGACCGTCACGACCGCTTTGAGTACATCGCCGCCCTGCGCTCGGTCTCGCTGCCCCTGATGATCCTGGCTGCCCATGGCGATCCGATCTGCCCACCAGCCGCGGCCCGTCCGGCCGCCGAGGCCATCGACGCCCGCGACCTGACCTGGGAAGAGCTGGGGCCGGACTGGGGGCACCTCGACATCCTGATCGGCCGTCGCGCCGCGGACGTGGTCTTTCCGCTGGTGCTGGACTGGCTGGAGCCGCACCGACGCGATTGCTGGCGACCGGCACCACCCGCCTGAAGTCCGATGTCCGCCCCGGCGTGCGACATTGGCCCGGACGGGGATAGTGGATGAGGCCAGGCGCCGAACTACGGAGCGCGCCGGACGAAGAACCGTTGAACCCCCGAGGACGCTTCATGGCAAAGAAGGGAACCAGGCTGCTGCTGTGGGTGGCGGCCATTGGTCTGTTGCTCACCGTCGTCGTTGTCGTCGCAGCGGTCCTGCTCACCCAGGACGACTTTGGTGTGGACAAGGACACCCAGCGCTGGCTCTACGTGGACTTCGCCGACCTCAACGACGCGCCCGCGACCCCAGGGATCTTCGATGACCCGGACGATCTGGCGCCGTTGACCACCGAGATGACACAGCTCATTCACGACGCGGCGACGGACCAGGAAGTGCCTGGCCTGCTGGTCGAGATCGGCAGCCTCTCCGTAGGGTGGGCACAGGCCGAAGAGCTCCGCGATGCGCTCAAGGAATTCCGAGCCAGCGGCAAGCCCTGCATCGCCTGGGCGCAGAGCTGGAGCAACAAGGGATACTATATCGGCTCGGCCTGCAACGAAGTCCAGGTCATGCCGACCGGACTCGTGTTGGTCAACGGTCTGGCGGTCACCCAGACCTACTACGCGGGGACCTTCGAAAAGCTTGATATCCGGCCAAACTTCGAGCATGTCGGGAACTTCAAGAGCGCGGTCGAGGTCTACCAGCGCACGGGTCCCAGCAAGTTCGCGGCCCAAGCCATGAACGTCCTGTTGGATTCGCTCTTCGACCAACTCGTGACCGGCGTGGCCGAGGGTCGGGGTGTCTCCACCGAACAGGCCAAGGCTTGGATCGACGATCCGCCGCTCGCCGTCCAGGATGCCCTGGATCAGGGCCTGATCGATCGCCTGGCCTTCCGCGACCAGGTCAAGGACCAGGTTGAACTCTACGGCGGCGCCGAGCCTCCGGCCGAAGCCGCCGCGAACGCGCCTCCCCCGCGGGCTCCCCTGACGGCGCAGGACGCCGACAACGCGCCCGACGAAGCCCCCAGCACACAACCCACGCGCCACGAACTGCGACACTACCGCGACTACCTCAAGTCCCGTCGCAAGGCCTGGTCCCACAACAGGGACACCCGCATCGCGGTGCTGTACGCCGAAGGAGAGATCGTCAACGGCAGCGGCGGCGACAGCGCCTTCGGCAGCCACTCCATCGGAGACCGCTCCCTCAACAAGGAGATCCGCGACATTCGCGAAGACGACGACATCGACGCCTTGGTGCTGCGCGTGAACTCCCCGGGCGGGTCGGGCAGCGCCAGCGACGCGATCTGGCGTGAGCTGATGCTGACCAAGGCCGTAAAGCCCGTCGTCGTGAGCATGGCCGACTATGCAGCCAGCGGCGGCTACTACATCAGCATGGGGGCGGACTATATCGTCGCCCAGCCTGGGACCCTCACCGGCTCGATCGGCGTCTTTGGCGGCAAGATGAATCTGGCCGGCACGATGGCCAAGGTCGGCCTGTCTCAGCACACCTTTCAGCGCGGCGCACAGTCCACGCTGCTGTCAGGGGTCCACGACTTCGACGAGGCGGGCCGAGAACGCTTCCGACGCTTCCTTGAAGTCTTCTACCAGACCTTTGTGTCCAAGGCCGCGGCTGGTCGCGGCATGAGCTTCGACGATCTGCACGCCGTGGCTCAGGGCCGCGTCTGGACCGGTGAACAGGCGCTCGACCGCGGACTGGTCGACGCGCTGGGGGGCCTGGACCTGGCGATCACCAAGGCGGCGGAACTTAGCGGAAGCAGCGCTTCGCTGGACGACATCACGGTGGTTCGCTACCCCGAACGCAAGAGCTTCTTCGAACAGCTCATCGACCAGATGGAGGGCACCGACCCCACGGTCTCAGCGTCCCTGTCCGCCCAAGAGCTCGCCGAGCTGGCGGTGGCTCGTGCCGCGCCGGGAACCGCCCAAGCCATCGACGACCTGTTGGTGCTTCAGCAGATCCTCAACAGCGGCGATGTCGCGGCCCTCTTGCCGGGTCACATTGACATCCGCTGACAAGACATCCGCTGAGAAGACATCCGCTGAGAAGACATCCGCTGATGGGTCAGTTCACGGTCATCGTGTAGAACTTGAATTGGCCGCCGACAAAGGTGGACAACACGGTGTTGACCTGGGTCATATCGTCGGACCCGGCGTTTCGGGTTCCGGCGACACCGACCGCGTAGAGCCCCGCATCACTGAAGGTGTCGCCTGGGATATCGACGGTCAGCGGCGAGTCCCCGTGCGTGAAGTTGTAGACTTCGTCGATGGAAGTGGGGATGTTGCTGAAGCTCAGATCTACGTTGGGCCCAGAGAGCACCACGACCAGCAGTCCATCGTAGTCCTGGTCGCTGATGTCGATGGTCAGCGAGTCCCCCGCCGTGTGGTTGGCGCCAATGTCGACCGTCGCCAGGGGGGGCGCGTTCACGCTGATACTGTGGATCGTGTCTCCGTAGTCAGCGGACAGAGACACTTGCTCGGCTACATAGACCAGCCCCTGGTCGTTTTCGTTGGCTGAGTAGCTGCCATCGTCGTTGTCCTTGAGGGCAAGCTGACCGCCGTTGCCATCGCTCACGAAGTTCACCGCCGCCCCCTTGACCGGGGCGTCGGTCAGACTGGTGGGGTCGCTGGCGTCCGCCAGGAATGCCTTGACGGTCGTCCCTTGGGCGAAGTCCGAGCCCGACAGGTCCAGCTTGCTGTTGGTGTCGGGAGCTTCCACACCCAACAGGAGGCTCTCGACGACCATGGTGTTGGTCAGACCATTGACCGTGTTCTTGATGTCATCGACCTGGGCGCAGCCTGAGATCGGCAAGGCGGCGACAAGGCCGAGCGAGACTGGAGCGAGCAAGGATGGGATGCGCATGGTTCTCCTCCACGAAGCGGTGGGTGGTTGGCGACTCACGAATAGCACGGAACTGCCCGGTCTTGGAGGGGGCGTGCTGCCACGTTCTGCAAGTCCCCGTCTTTGACAGAGCGGCGACCCTGCCTTAGACACCGACGGTTCGACGGGGCGTCCATGCGTCCTGTCTATGCGGGTCAGTCGATGACCACGCCAATCCTCTGGAGACCAGACATGGCCAGCAACAGCAAGACCACCAAGTATCGCCGCAAGCTGCGCCAGTCCAAGGCGGGCCGCGCCCGCAAGACCGCCTTGCGCATCCACGGCACGACGCCGGCCTTCCCCATCCACACGCCGGAAGCCGACGCCAACGCTCCGGAACAGGCCAAGACTGGCAGCACCGACGGCTAGTCGAAGCGGCCCATCGTCGGCGCTCAGGACAGGGGCGGCCTCAGGACTGGGGCCGACGTTCCGGTCCCAACTGGGCCACGACGCCGGCCAGCATCGCGTCAAGCACTAGACGGGTGCTGACGTTGGCCGCCAGATCGACCCGGGCGTCGGCCAGGACGCGCTCCAAGCGCTGGACGCCCCGCGTGCCCAGGCGCGCAGCCCAGTCGTCGATGAGATCGGACTGATCGTCATTATAGGTGGCGACTTCGAAGCGGCCTGGTCCCGAACTGGCGCAGGCCAGCAGTACGTCTCGGAGCAGCCGCTGCAGCGCATCCACGCTTTGGTCCACCCGGGCCATCACCGCGGCACGGTCACCCTTGCAGAGCTTCTCGGTCCAGGCCAGGCGATCGGGCAGCGGTGCGCGCAGGACATCGACCACGCTGTCGCGCGCCGCCATCCAGACCGCGAGTTGGCCACCGGCCAGGGAGCGCGCCAGACCAGGACAGCCATCGGCGAGCCGCGCGACCTGCCGGGCGGAATCGACGGTGTCGACGATGGCATTGGCGACCAGCCAGCCCACCAGTTCATCCGTACTCAGCGGGCCGAAGCGCACCCGCTGGCCGCGGCTGCGGACCGTCGCGAGCAGGCTCATCGGGCGTTCGCTGACCAGGACGAAGGTGGTGTTCTTGGGGGGCTCTTCAAAGGTCTTGAGCAGCGCGCTGGCGGCTTCGGCCGTCATGGCGTCGACCGGGTCGATGATGACGAAACGCAAGGTCGCGCTGAAGGGGTGCAGACTCAGGTCGGTGATGAGCTGCCGAGCCTGACGCACCGAGATGATCGGCGTCGTGCGCTGGGGATCCAGGCCAAGCTCGATGACATCGGGGTGCTGACCCACGGCGATATGGCGACAGGACCAGCACGCACCACAGGGCGTCGCGCGCGGGCCGAGCAGCTCGGCGGGACCCTGACAGTTGATGAGCATCGCCAGCCAGCGAGCGTTGGCCAACTTGCCGATGCCAGCGGGACCCTCGAAGATCATGCAGTGGTGGAGACGCTGGGCCTGGGCCAGCGCCACCAGGCTGCGCCGCACGGACTCATTGCCGGGCGGCAGCGTCAGCACAGGGGAATCGTCCGTCGGGTCAAGAGCCACGAGACGACCTATCCGCTTGGCGAGAACGCGGCGACGGCGGCACAGGACAGTCCCCTGGGCTA
>JAADHA010000611.1:0-2204 GCA_013152105.1 Oligoflexia bacterium
TGATGATCTCGGCTTCTTCGTCTTCGATGTCCATGATCTGGCCGATCTCGTAGGCTTCCGCGTCGTAGAGTTCCTGAGCGCTGCGGTAGCCGTGGCGGATCAGCAGTTCGACCGCTGCGTCGTCCAGGGCGTCAACGCGGGACAGTTCCTGGCGTGCCTGCTCAGTGATCTCGGCGTGACGGGTCTCGCTGTGGATGTCGATGCGCCAGCCGGTGAGCTGGGCCGCCAGGCGAACATTCTGCCCGCGGCGTCCGATCGCCTTGCTTTGCTGGTCGTCGGGGACGATGAGCTCCATGCTGTGGGTCATCTCGTCGATGTACACCCGGCTGACATTGGCCGGCGCGATGGCCGCCACGATGAACCGCGCTGGTTCGCTGTGGAAGGGAATGATGTCGATGGCTTCGCCCTTGAGTTCCTGGACGACAGCCTGGACGCGGGAGCCCTTGAGCCCCACGCAGGCACCGACAGGATCGACGTCGCGGTCCAGGCTGGAGACCGCGATCTTGGCGCGGAAGCCGGGCTCGCGGGCGCAGGCTTCGATTCGCACGATGCCCTCGTAGATCTCGGGGACTTCCAACTCGAAGAGCTTCATCAGCAGCCCGGGATGGGTCCGGGAGAGCACGACCTGGGGGGACTTGGACGCGCGGGTGATGTCCAGGATGTAGGCCTGGATGCGGTCGCCCTGGCGGTAGGTTTCGGTCATCACCTGTTCGCGCTTGGGCAGGATGGCCTCGGCCCGACCCAGGTCGACGACGATGTTGCCCTTTTCGAAACGCCGCACGATGCCGGTGATCAGTTCACCCTTGCGGTCCTTGAATTCGTTGAAGGTCATCTCGCGTTCAGCGTCGCGGATCTTCTGGATGATGACTTGCTTGGCTGCCTGAGCGGCGATGCGCCCCAGCTCTTCGATGGGGATGATGATGCCCAGGCTGTCACCGATCTCGGACATCGGGTCCGCTCGATGCGCTTCTTCCAGGGAGATCTCCAGTTCGTCATTCTCGACATCTTCGACGACCGTGCGGAACTCGAAGAGTTCGACTTCGCCAAGGTCTTCATTGAACTGGGCTTCGATGTCGCGCTCCATCCCGAAGCGCTTGCGGGCGGCCGCGACCATCGCGCTCTCGAGGACCTCGATGAGCACGTCGCGAGGGATGCTCTTTTCGCGGTGCACCATGTCGATGAGGCGGGCGAGATCACTGATCATGGGGCTCTCCCTCTGGCCTGAGGCCAGGGCTGGCGTTGGATGCAGGTGTCGGTGCGAGTGCGGACGCGGGTGCGGACGCGGGTGCGGCCAGGTTGGCGTACTCGTCGGGATCGAGGATGAGATGGGCGCGGTCGATCTCTGCGATCGGGAAGCGCAACGGGTCGGGGTGGCGGTCCGTGAGCAGGACGACGAGATCGCCCGCCGCGTCGTCATGCAACAGGCCACCCAGGCGGCCCGTGTAGCGGCGACGCCCGGGACGCGGTGACAGCTTCACCCGCGCGCGGAAGCCGGTGAAGCGCTGAAAGTCCGCGGGGCGCTGCACCGGTCGATCCATGCCGGGGCTGGACACCTCGAGGCGGTAGGACACGGCCGGCATGGGGTCGTCGACATCGAGGACCGGGGACACCGCGTGGCTGACGGTCGTGCAGTCGCCGACCGTGATGCCCGCTGGGGCGTCAATGGTCAGGCGCACCAGTTCCTGGCCGTGATCGTTTTCCAGTTCGACCGCGACCAGTTCAAACCCACACCGAGTCACGACGGGCGCAGCCAGTGCCTGGATGCGCGGGCGCAGGCTGCGGCGGGTGGCGGCGTCCATGAGAACCATGTGCTTGCGGGAAGGGCCTGGCGTCCAGGCAACAAAAAAAGGAGAGGCCGTGGGGCCGCTCCTTCCGGGGGGAGGTGCGATGGACGAGAAAGCTATGCAGCGGCGCGGTCGAAGTCAACCCGGATCGTCGCCGGCCTCGTTGTGTGGTTCTGAGGCAGGCGGGTCCGTCGGGGCCGGTGGCGGCATGGCCTGTCCACTCTCGTCGAGGTTGAGGAAGCGCACCGGGGCTGCGCGTGCATTGGCGGCCGCCAGCTCGGCGGTGGTGATTGGATGGGCGCTGTCTTGCACCTCTTGCCTGAGGAACTCGGCCACAACGGCGGCGACCATCGTGCCCTCGGTGTTGTCGGCGCGACTGGCCCAGAGCTCCAGCAGGGCCTGGCGTCGGTCGGCGTAGGT
>JAADHA010000611.1:2221-7052 GCA_013152105.1 Oligoflexia bacterium
GCGCCGTCACGCCAGGTAGCTTCGATGCGGCGGGGTACTTCGTCGTTGACCCGGTCCCAGGTTGCCTGGTTGGTGATGGCCGTGCGCCAGGCCTCGCCGGGCTGGTTGATCCGCTCCATCACGCGACCTTTGGAGTAGTCCAGCTTGGTCGTGCTGACAATTTGCCCACCGATGCGCACGCACATCGGCGTAAATGGGGGCAGGCACCACAGGTTGTTGAGCAGGTTCCCGCGCTTGCCAGGGGCCATCCAACGAACCGGGGAGCGCTTCAGCATGACCAGGCCTTCGTCCTGGATCACGATGGTGGGCTTCCACGGAACTTCTGGGCGGTAGACCGTGTGGTCGCCGTGACGTTTTCCCGTCAGGTAGCCAGCCGAACGGATCTCGTCGGTGAGGATGGCCCGGCGCCGGGCGACCTCTTCTTCGCCGTAGATCGTGATGACCTCTCCCGCCTGATCGGGACCGGACGGCGTGTCGTCGTCGACGGTGCTCGGGGTGGGTTCTGGATCGTCAGCGAAGGCGGGCGACGCCCCAAGGCCGACCGCCGCAATGAGCACGCCGACGGCCAGCGCGGACCGGCGCACCAAGCCTGTTCGCCCTGAAGCCATGCGATCTGAAGCCATGCGCTCAGGAGCCCGAGAACTGGATGTCGTGAAACAACAGCGAGGGCGTTCGCCAGGTTGACCAGATCCAGGCATCGTCACATGCCTCCGAGAAGCGATCGAGCAGCTCAAACAGGTTGCCTGAGATGTTCATCTCGCTGATGTTCCGCACCGCGTGGCCGTGCTGGTAGAGCACGCCGTTGACGCCAAAGGAGAAGTCGCCCGAGGCGGGGTTGGTGTTGCCACCAAGAAAGCCCTCGACGACGATGGCTTGGGGGAGTGTAGCCAGGACGGCCTGGGGGCTGCGTACACCCTGCGGCACGATGAGGTTGCCGACATCGCCGCTGGTGGGTTCCCAGCCCAGGCGGCGGCCGTTGTAGACATCGACCAGGAATTCTTGCAGCACGCCGCGATCCAGCAAGGTCCGCCGCCGCGCTGGCATGCCGTCCCCATCGTGCGGGTGGCTTCCCGCTGCCCTGGGGAGCAGCGGATCATCAATGATCGTCAGCGCTTCGTTGGCTACCCGCTGCCCCAACTTGCCATCCAGGCAGCTTCGCTTTTCGTAGATGGCTTCGGCGTGCATCGGCCCGATGAGTGTACCCAGGATGCGCCCTGCCACCTTGTTCTCAACCAGCATTGCGTAGCGACCGCTGGCGGTGGGTCCGCCGCCCAGGCGATGCCGGCCGTGCTCGATGACCTGCTTCGCGATGGTCTCTGGACCCAGTTGGTCCGCTTGGTGACGTGCCCCCGTGGTGAAATAGGCTTCGGGCAGGCGGCCTCCTTCGTCCTCCAGGCTGATCACGGCGCCACCGCCGAACGATGTGCTGCGCCATGCGCTCTGGTAGCCGTGGGATGTGACCGTGACGTGGTCGCTGCTGCCGTCCCAGGCATAGGTGGTGACCGAGCGGATCTTCAGGTCGCTGCCCGCTGCCCGCACCCGATCCTCTAGATCGGCGCACCGCGCTTGTCGGTAGGCCGGGTCCAGGTCGTCCCAACTTGCGTCGCGCATGTCCAGGGCGTCGATGTCCGCGTCACCCATCGTCTCCAGATCAGGCAGGCGGCGGTTCAGATCGGGCTCGAGGAAGCGGGTCGCCTCGACCGCGCGGCCCAGGAATTCGCGCAAGGCTTCGGGGCGCAGATCCGAGGTCGCGTGGGCGCTGAAGCGACCGTCGACCATGATCGACGCCCGCACGCTCAGAGAGCGCGATTTCTCGGCCTTTTCGATGTGGCCGTCGCGACGGCTCAGTTCGGTGGAGACGCCGCGACCGACGCCCGCCCGGACCTGATCCGCGCCCAGCTCGCGGGCGAGGGACACGACACGTTGGCCCAGGTCCAACAGCGAGTCCAGGCCGTGCTTGCTGTCCGCATGCTTGCTGTCCGTGTGCTTGCTCATCCCATCCCCCCCACGTTTAGCTTGGCGACCCGGACGGTGGGCATGCCCTGGCTCACCGGTACGCTCTGCCCGTTCTTGCCGCAGGTCCATCCACCCTCGTCGATGATCATGTCGTTGCCGACCATGTCGATGCGCTCCAGGGCTTGGGGCCCGTTGCCGATGATGTTCACGTCCTTGATCGGGCGGGTCAGCTTGCCATCCTCGATGAGGAAGCCGGTCTTCATGTAGAAGGCGAAGTCGCCGCCGCCGATGTGGACCTGGCCGTTGCTGAAGGTCTGGCAGTAGATGCCGCGCTTGACCGACCGGATGATGTCCTGCGGATCGTGGGGTCCATTCTCCATGATCGTCGCCCGCATCCGCGGGATGGGCGGGCTGCGAAAGCCCTCTCGTCGCCCCGATCCCGTGGGGGCCACACCGTAGTGGCGCGCCGAGATCTCGTCGTGCATATAGGTGCGCAGCACACCACCTTCGACCAGCACGGTGCGCTGGCCGGCGTTGCCTTCATCATCGACATTCACCGCCCCGCGGGTGTGGGGCACGGTGCCGTCGTCGACAATGACCACGTCCTTGTCGGCGATGCGCTTGTTCAGCTTGTCTGCATAGATGCTGGTGCCCTTGCGGTTGAAGTCGGCCTCCATGCCGTGGCCGATGGCCTCGTGCAACAGGATGGCCGAGGGCCCGGCCGCCAGGACGACCGGCATCTCGCCCGCGGGCGGCTTGCCGGCGTCCAGCAGGAACACGGTGCGGTCGATGGCCTGGTCGACCAGGCGACCCTGGCGAGCGCTGTCGTAGAACTCCAAGCCGGCCCGCCCGGCCACATTGGCGCCGCTGGACTCGCGCTGTTCCCCGACGATGGCGGTGGCGGTGATGTGCCCCCGGGTCATCGGTCGCCAGTCCTCGACCAGGCGACCGTCTGGTCGCACGATCATGACGACCATTGCCGCGTCCGCCATGCTGCTCTCGACGCGGGCGATGCGGCTGTCCCGTGCAAAGGCGCGCTGTTCCCAGTCGCGGATCATCTTGACCCGGGTCGCCATATCGACCTGGTCCCAGGGCTCAAGGACGGGTGACCAGTCGGTCACGCGGACCGCCACCGGAGCTGCCACGGTGCGGGGATCACCGTGCTCGGCGATCTCGGCCGCGGTGGCGGCGGCGGCCATCATGGCGGCGGGGGTCAGCTCCTCGGTGAAGGCGAAACCCACCTGGTCGCCAACGACGACGCGCACGCCCATGCCGAGGTCTACGTGCGTGCCGGCGGCGTTGACCTTGCCGTCCGAGAGGCGGACCGAGGTGCTGGCCGCGTGCTCGAAGTAGAGGTCGCAGTCGTTGCCGCCTTTGCTGAGGGCGGCGGACATGACGCGTCGGAGGAGCTCTGGGGTGATGCCGAAGCCGTCTTCGAACCAGGCGCCGGGGGCGCCGTCTGGGCGGGGAATGGACATGGGTGCTCGGGGTGGCGGGAGCGACGGCGCTATGGGCGCGGCCGGAAGATGTCCAGAACCTTGTCACGGTCCCGGTGTGCTGCCAGTGCGGAGAACATTATTGCAAGCGGGCGCGGCGGCGCGAGCGTGGGCAGCCAGGCAGGTCTGGGCGTGGGCCCGCACCAGGTTGTGGGCGCCAGGCTGAGGCCACCGCAGGCGGTCTTCCAAGAAGTACTGGTTGTTCACCGCATCCGCAGCGAAGCGTGCCGCCAGCTCCAGGCAGATGCGCTCGATTCCAGGGACCAGGCTGTCGCGCTCGACCGCGGTCAGCGGCGGTGCCGTGGACAGCCACCCCGACAGGCTGGCGGTGAAGATGTCCAGGTCGAAACGGACCCGGTCCGGGTCAGACTCTCCGGCCGGATTGCACCAGCTTCGCCAGGCGTCACCCAGCTCGACGGAGAACGGCAGCGGGCCCAGGGTGTCCAGGTCCAGCATGCAGAGGGCGTGGCGGCCAGCGTCGTCGAAGCGCAGGTTGGAGATCTTCAGATCGCCGTGGCAGGGGCGCTCAGGCAGATCCATCGTGCCCTGCCACTGGTCCCAGGCGTCAAGGATCTGTTGTCCCAGGGCGCGGATCGGGGCTGACAAGGGGTGAGCGTCCGCGGCGTCGAGGGCGAGCCTCAGGTCTCGCATTCGCGCCGTGGTGTCGTGAATGCTGCGGCGCGGCGCCACGAAGGTGCCCGGCCAGTCCGCGAGGGCGGCGTGGAAGCGTCCAACCAGGGCGCCCGCCGCGTGGGCCAGGGCCGGGCTGCTGACCGTGTCAAAGGTGCGGCCTGGGATGAAACTGAGCAGGCGCCAGTGGCCGCTGACATCGGGTACCAGGCGTTCCCCCTTCGTGGTTGGGATCAGGCGCGGCGTCAAGAGACCCTTGGCCGCCAGCCAGCCGGTGATCGCGTCGATGTCGTCGTTGACCAACGGGCTGAAGATGGGGTTGACCAACTGGAGGACGGCGTTCGGCCGGCCGGTCGGTCCAAGCACCAACCAGGTGCGGTTGATGAGCCCGTTGTCGAGTTGTTCCAGGTCGCCCTTGCGTCCCCAGGCGGCCAAGGCGGTGCTTGCTCTCATCAGGTCCCGCGACCTCTTTTGCTGCTACGGTTTCGGGGGCTTGTCTGGCTGGGTCTCGCCAGAACTCGCGGATCCTGCTAACAGGAGTCGACGTTCGGGATCGGTAGTGCTTGCCCGGCCAATGCGCTACAAGACACACTTCCACAAGGCTCGCCTGGAGGATTCCATGACGATGACTCGTGCTGCTCTGCCCAAGGCCCTGTTGCTGGCCCTCACCCTACCCCTGATGACCGGCCTGGCTTGCAAGAAGAAGCCGACCGAGACCGTCGCCGCCGCACCGGCTGTGGTGGCCCCGG
>JAADHA010000322.1 GCA_013152105.1 Oligoflexia bacterium
CTTCTTGGGCGGGGCCTATGCACCGGGCGCCGCCGGGCGCCTCTTTGTCCTCGACGAGCACTGGACCTGCCTGGCCCAGAGCGCCATCCACGATGTCAGCGGCGCGACCCCGGGCATGTCCATATGTCGCGCCTATCTGGCCCAGAGCGCCTCGCAGACCCCCACCCCAACCGACCCGCTGGCCATCGCCACCGGACCCGCCGGGGGTCTGGCCGAGGCGGTCGTGGCCGCGGCCTTGCTGCACCCCGACCCGACCCTCCGCCGGCGCGCCCTCGCCTTTGGACAACACTTCCTGGACAACCAGTATCGACCGGCCGACAGCCCGCTCCTCCCGAACCCCGCGGCCCTGCTGGGCGGCTTCCGGGACAGCCCCTGGGAGCTGGACGTGCGGGTCGACGCCGTGCAGCACATCGGCTGCGCCTTGCTAGGCATCGAAGCCCTGCTGCGCGGCCAGGATCTGCCGGGAAGTCGCCCTTGATGCCACCCTTGATACCGCGGAAGCCGGTGTCAGCAGGCGGCGGCTACTCGCAGAGCTTCAGGGCACGCCCTCGTGCTCGCGCCTGCTCGGCACGCGCATCGCTCAGGCTGTACCAGTTGATCCCACCGCAGCCTTTGCAGACCCCCTCGAAGCGCCCATCGAGGTGAGCCAGGCGCTGCCGCGTCGCGTCCCGCCCCTGCCACAGTGACGCGAAGGAGTGCTCGGAGAGGTCGCCCAGGTCCAGCTCGCTGTGCAGGTCCGCGCAGCACATCAGCAGGTGGCCGTCCTGGCGGATGACCGGGGTCAGCCACAGCCCGGGGCAGGCGGTACGCGGCTGCTCGTCGTGGCCATCGTCCCGCTGCCAGGGGCGACGCTCCCAGCGGCGGACGCTCACATCCCCCACCCGACCGGTCGGTACCCCGGCGGTGGCGGTCTCGTAGAGCGCATCCGCCTGGGCCTGTCCGACCGCGCCGCCCCCCACCGACAGGCGCTTGAACATGATCTCGTCGTGCCAGTCGCTGCCTCCCTGGCAGTTCAGCAGGTCGCTCCAGTAGGACAGAAAGGGCGCGAGTTCGTGGGCGTTGCCGGGCTGTACTACGAACTGGATCTGGACATTGACCCGGGCCCCCCGCTGTCGGCGGCGACGCAGCAAGCGCCGCACATTTCGTCGTACCAGGGCCAAGGAATTCGAGCCCTTGACATCGGCATAGACTTCGGGGCTGTGGGCGTCGACCGTGAACACCATCAACAGCGGCAGCGAGCTACCCACTACCGCGTCCACCAGGGCGTCCATGCGCGCCCCCGAGAGCAGGATGCCGTTGGTGTCGACGCGCAGGTAGCCGACCTGGGCGGCCAGGCTTCGTGCGGCCAGACCGACAAGCTCGCTCAGCGCAGGGTGCAGGCTGGGGTCGCCCAGCCACTGAAAGATGATGTGGTCGAAGACGACCCCGTCCGCCACCAGCCCGTCGACGACCCGCGCCCACAGGGCGGGGTCCAGAAAGCCCTTGGGCACACCGTGGACCGTCTCCCAGCGCTGGTGGTGCGGGGCACACATGCGGCAGGACAGGTTGCAGTGGTCGGTTGGCTCGACCTGGAGGACGGGATGCTGGAGGACGGGATGAGCGGGCTGCACGGTCCGCAATGTAGCCCGAGCCCGGCCGGTGGGGTTGATGAGCGCTCGCCAGCGTGTCAGGATGCGCCCCACTCGCCGAGAGGGCCGTCATGCGCGACGCCACAGCCTCCATCATCCACGGCATCTCTGCCGCTCGACGCCCGCTGGCGCTGGCGGCCCTGATGACGCTCCCGCTCCTGGGCGGCTGCAACAACCCCTGCCAGTCCCTGTGCGTCGAGATCTCTGACGTCTCCAAGCGCGACTGCGGCCTGGTATTCTCGGCCAGCGAGATAGACCAGTGCATCGCCGACTACGCCAGCGGGAACCTCGACCAGGGCATGGCCAAGACCTGTCGTGACGGGAAGGGCACGGTCGCAGACGAGTGGGATTGCAGCGAGATGGAGGTCTACTTCAGCACCGGGACCACGACGACCAGCGGGACTGGAACCGACGGCGGAACCGACACTGGCGCCTGATCACTGGCTCGCGTGCGTCGACGCGCATTGACCGGCTATAACGAGCCGGACTAATCTCGCTCATCACGCCAGTCGCACCGAACCTAGCGCTGTCGCCACTGTCGGACACTCCGTGGCAAGTTTTCAGACCGAGCCCTTCGGCCGCTACTACCTGATCGACAAAGTCGCTACTGGCGGCATGGCAGACGTGTTCAAGGCCAAGAGCTTCAGCCACGGCGGCTTCGAAAAGCTGTTGGTGATCAAGCGGATCCTGGAGCACCTCAGCGAAAACGACGAGTTCGTCGAGATGTTCATCGACGAAGCCAAGATCACCGTCTCCTTGCAGCATCCCAACATCGTCCAGATCTACGACTTCGGCGACATCCACCATCACTACTACCTGTCCATGGAGTGCGTAGAGGGCAAGGACGTCAAGGGCATCCTGCGCAAGCTCGCGCACCGGCGCAAGCTGCTACCGACGGAATTCGCGGTCTACATCGCCCATGAAATGTGCAAGGGCTTGGACTACGCCCACAAGAAGTGCAATGCCCAGGGCGGCCCCCTGCTGATCATCCACCGCGACATCAGCCCCAGCAACATCCTGGTCAGCTATGATGGCGAAGTCAAGATCGCCGATTTCGGTATTGCCAAGGCGGAAAACAGCGTCTACACCACCCAAGACGGCGTCCTCAAGGGCAAGTTCGAGTACATGTCCCCCGAACAAGCCAACGCCGCTGCCTTGGACCACCGCAGCGACATCTTCAGCGCTGGCATCATCCTCCACGAGATGCTGACCGGTCGCCGGCTGTTCAAGACTGAAGGCGACATCAAGACACTCGAGAAGATCAAGTCCGTCGACATCCAGCCGCCCAGCGCACTGAACCCGAACATCCCCGGCCGGCTCGACGCGATCGTGATGCGGGCCTTGTCTCGCGACCCCGACGACCGCTTCGCTGATGGACGCGAGTTTCAGCAGGCTTTGTTGGAATTCATGTACCCGGCGACCCCGGACCTGACGCGCGAGAGCCTCGCCCACTTCATGCACGACCTCTTCTCGACCGAGATCGACGACGAGCGCGAACGCCTGCTAGAAGGCACCCGCATCGCCTCGGAAATGTACGCCGCCGATCCGACCGACGACGACGCCCCGGACTGGGTCGAGTCCCAGACCACGGCCACCGGCACCCTCCACACCGGCTCACAACGCTGGCCACTGGCGATCGCCATCGTCGCCCTGCTGCTGCTGGGGGGCGTCGTGACCTGGGCGATGACCCGCGAACCCAAGGAACGCGTGGTCGAGCGGGTGGTTGAAGCCCAAGCACCCACCACGGGTTCACTCCAGCTCCGCATCGAGCCGGACACAGCCGCCGCCGTGGTCACCCTCAACGGCCGCCGAATCGGAAGCGGAAGCGTCATCACCGCGACCGATCTCGCCGCTGGCAAGGACCAGCCCCTGCGAGTCCAGGCCCAGGGCTTCGTGCCCTGGGAAGAGACCATCGACCTTGATGCGGGTGAACGACTCCGCCAGCGGATCACGCTGACACCGCTGCCCGCCGAGCACACGACCACCGACGTCCCGCTGCTCACTTCCCAGTCCCAGCCGCCGGTGACCGACACCGACACCGACACAATCGGCCAGGTCAGGGTTGAACAGATCATCGTCACCGCCAACTTCACCTCGGACCCCTCCGGCGCCACCGTCACCATTGACGGGCAGCGCGTCGGCACCACACCGATGTCCTGGACCCAAGGGGTGCCCGGTCGCGCCTACACCGTGGCCATGAGCAAGGACGGCTACCGCTCGGGCAAGGACACCGCGACCATGCCGGAATCCGGCAGCAAGACCTTCACCCAGACCCTAAAAGCCAAAGCCGTCGAACCAGGCACGCTCCAGGTGTTCGCCGGCAAGGCAGGGCCCGCCAGCGTCACCGTCAACGGCAAGTCCTGGGGCGAAAGCCCACCGCTCATCAGACGCCAGCTTGCTCCCGGCACCTACTCGGTCACGGTGACCCCCAAAGACGGATCCGACCCCGTCACCAAGAAGATCCAGGTCAAGTCAGGCCAGACGGCCAAGGCGACGTTCTGACGTCGATGCATCGTGGACGGCCGACAGGGGCTCAGGGCCAGGCGCTCAGGGCATCGGGCCCACGATGATGGTGCCGCCGCCGGCTTCGGTCTGCTTGTTCCCCCCCAGCAACACCGCCCCGACGACCGTGCCACCCGCGGCGACCGCGCCAATGCCGGCCCACACCACCCAGGGCACGCCGCCACCCTGGTCCTGGCCCACGCCCGGACCCAGGGCCGAGACACCAGCGATGGGCTCGGGGTCCAGCAACATGCCGAGCAGCACCGCGTTGGTGCCGATGTCGAGTGGCGCGGCGCGCGGGTAGACGGCGTCCGTTCGCAGGCCGCCGCTGTCGTCGAGCAAGTCCACCAGGCCGCCCACGCTGGACTGCAGCGTGGCCACTGGATCGTCCCCGCGGGGCTCAGTCAAGATCGTCGAGAAGTTGCCGGTGCGAGCTTGGTAGAGTTGTACGTCGAGTTCGCCCTCGGCTGACTCGCCCGCGACCAGGATCAGATCCGTGTCGGCATAGGAACCCAGCGCACGGTAGATCTGCGCGATCTGGCGGGCCCGCGCTGCATCGTCCGCCGCGACCGCCGCGACGAATCCACGCGACAGCTTGGGCTTCACCGACGCCACATCCCCAGCACTTACGGTGACCTGGCTGAAGGCCCGGGCACCCTTCGCACCCACCACCAGGATCGAGTGCTGGCCA
>JAADHA010000181.1 GCA_013152105.1 Oligoflexia bacterium
GGTGCTGTTGGAGGTCGGGGTGCATGAGGCATGCGCGGATTTCGACCGCTCGCTCGGGTCGGCCACTTCGGCGATCCGCGTCGCGGATGCTCGGGTGCGACGACTGGTGATGACGCAGGGAGAGGTCTGGTGAAGGTCTCGACAGCGACAGCCACAGCGATAACGGCGAGGGGCTTCGTGGTCCCGCGTCCCTGTTTTCTGCGCTCACTACTCGATCCTTGTCGAGTCCAATTGTCGGACATCGACGCCCGGGATACCCTGTCCCGTAGCCAGGGCAAGCCGTCCTCGAGTGTGGGTCCCCTGGCTGCGCCCTGCACCTCCACCAACTCGCCATGGGACCCCAATGCCTGAAACGCTGATGAACTACTTCTACCTTCTTGTCCTGTTCCTGGGCATCGCGTGCCTCTGGTCCTTCCAGAACCTTGTCTCGGGTTGGCTCTGTGGCTGGGCCGGGCTCGGCAAGCGGTGGCGCACGAATGAAGCACCGTCGCCCCGCCGGATCCGAGGCATGAGGTGCGCTCTGGGGCGGTGCAAGTCCACCGGTTTCGTCAGCATGGCCGCCACCCCACAGGGGCTGGATATGCGGATGGTTGCGATCAACAGGGTCGGCCACCCGCCGTTGTGCATCCCGTGGAAAGAGATCGAGGACTTGGGCAGCTTCGGCAGCCTACGCGGTCCTCAGGAACACCTGCGACTGGGCGAAGATGGCCCCACGCTCAGGCTGTCCAAGCAGAGCTGGGGTGTGCTGCAGGCGCAGCGAGAGGCACTGGGAGAGGCACTGGAAGAGACACCGGGAGACGCGCTGGCCTGAGTGTACCGCTGGGCCCTGGTGCGAACGCCTCGTGAAGGTGCTGCCCAAGCCACCAAGTTACCCCACCCCATGCCCGCCGCCCGCCGTCCCTGCTCCCGCCTTCGCCGGGTCGCCACCCTGGCCGCCCTGACCCTCGCCCTGCCCCTCGCCCTGGGGCTGCTGGTCGTGGCGGTCCTGGGTCCGGCTCGAGTCCGGGGCCCGGACGTGGTGCTGCTTACGGTCGATACCTTGCGGGCGGACCACGTGGGGGCGCTGAACCCGGACAGCCCAGCGAAGACCCCAAACATCGACGCGCTGGCGGCGGACGGGGTGATCTACACCCAGGCCTGGTCGCCGATCAGCGTGACGGGACCGGCCTTTGTCTCGCTCCACACGGGACAGGAGCCGGGCACCCACGGCGTCGTGATGAACCTGTTTCGGGGTAGCGGGGCGCTGTCCCCAGACACGGTCACGCTGGCCCAGCGGCTGGCCGATCACCACTATCGCACGGGGGCCTTCATCTCGGGCTTCACCCTGCGGAGGGCGCTGGGCCTGACCCGGGGCTTCCAACGCTACAACACGCCCGCGGTGACACAGCGTCGACGGCCCGGAGACCAGACGACCCGGGCGGCCCTGCGGTGGATGGCAGCCCAACCCCGGGTTCAGCGCATGTTCTTGTGGTGGCATAGCTACGATGTACATGGACCGCTGACTCCCTACGATGACGCGGCGCCGCTGTCCGGCGACTGGGCACGCGACCCGGCCCAACTCGACCGCATTCCCGCTTATCAGCTCATGGACGGTGTCACGGACCCACGCTTCTACGCCCGGCGTTACGCGGCCGGGGTCAGCTTCGCGGACGCCCAGGTGGGTCGGATCCTGGACCAGCTTCGCGAAGAAGGTCGCTACGATGAAGCGCTGATCGTCTTCCTTTCCGACCACGGCGAGTCCTTCGATGAACGAGATCTGTGGTTCGACCACGGCACCCACGCCTCGGCTGAGCAACTCCACGTCCCGCTGATCATCAAGTATCCACGCGGCGTACGCGCGGGCCAGCGGGTGGACGCCCTGGTTGATCTGGTGGACGTGGCGCCGACGATCCTCGATGTCCTGGGCTACGCGGCCCTGCCACAGGCGGACGGGGCTGCGTTTGGCGCCAGGCAGCGGACCCTGGTGGTGGGCGAGAGCAGTCACTGCAAGAACGAGTCGATCATCGACTGTAGCCCCACGGGCCCCGCGGGAAAGGAATTCTCGGTGCGCTCGGCCTCGCGCTCGCTGGTGCGGCGTAGCACGGCGAGCGGCGTGGTGATCAATGCCTATGACCGCGCGCGCGACCCTCGTGAATTGCGGCCGCAGCCCGTTGGCTCGCAGCCGAAGGATGCAGACTGGTCGCACACAATGGATGAACTGGCGACGGATCGAGCCGCGCTGGAGCTGAAGTCGCCTGCGCCTGCCAAGGAAGCGCTTGGCTCAGCCGCCGACCAGGCAGAGCAGGACGCGCTTCGATCGCTGGGCTACATCGACGATCCACAGTAGCCACCGAAACATCCGGTGGGTGAGCGGTGCCACAACTGTTCATGCGTTCCGTTCTCGCCACCGCTCCCAGTCCTCGGGCGTGTTGATATTACACAGACCCTCGCGCCAGCCCAACTCGATCCGGGTCGCGCTGGTCAGGACCTCTCGCAGGGTGTGGTGGGTCAGGGCGGCACGGCTCGGTCCGGCCAGGATCACGACGGGGTGTGCGTCACAACCGTCGACGGTGGGGACGATTGCGCCGGGCTGGGCGATGAGGGCGGCGAGCACCCGCGCGGGGGCGGGCGGGACATCGACGGGGGTCACCAGCACGCGCGCCTTGGCAGGAAGCCCAAACAGCCCCAAGGCCAAGGACGCGGCCATGTCGGTCTGCTGCCACTCGACGTTGAGCACGACCTCGACGCCTTCGGGCAAGACGGCGGCGATCTGTTCGGCCCGGGCCCCCAGCACGACGCGGACGCGGTCGACATGCGGCCGCAGTGCCTGGACGTGGTGACATAGCCACGGCCGGCCCTCCCAGCTCAGCAGGGACTTTGGCCGACCCATTCGGGTCGATCCTCCGGCCGCCAGGACGAGGCCGATCATGGACGGCTCCACAAGCCACCTCCTTGGTCGGTCCAGCCCCGAAGGATGGCGGGGGCCTGGTCCTGATTGAGGCCGGCCGAGGCGCTGCCGCTGGGGGCGACGAGGGCGAAGTGAGCGCCGACTCGCTGGGCCAGGGCTTGCACGGCGTCCGGGTCGAGGCTGGCGGGGATGACGGTCGCCGGGCGGTCGCACAGGGCGGTGACCAGCAGTGGGTCAGCGGCGAGCAGGGGGGCTTGCGCAGGTACGGGGGCGAGGGCCTGGCAGTCGACAGTGGCGTGCGGACGCGCGGCGCGGGTCATCAAGCCGGCCCCGATGGAACCGAGGGCGAAGGCGAGCAGAACCAGCCCGGGGACGAAGGCGCTAGGGTAGGCTCGGCGAGCCCGGGCCTGGTCTCCGAGCCAGATACTAGCGCTGCTAGCGAGCGCGCAGGCGAGGGGAAAGAGGGCGGCACCAGAGCGGAAAGGGGTGCCCGATCCGGCGACCCCAGGGGCAGCGATGAGGGTGAGGGCGGGCATTGCCACCAGGTAGCTGGCAGCGCCAAGTACGACGGGCGAGAGCCGCTGGCGCCAGGCGCCGAACAGGGCGAGGATGGGTAGGATGCCCAAGCCGACGGCGAAGGCGACCTTGAAGAGCCCGGGTGTGGCGGTGGCAAGGTGGGCGAGGCGCGGGCCCAGACCCAGGACCGCGGGTTGGCCGCCGACCAGCCCGACCAGATCCACGGCGTTGGCGGCGGCGCGACGCATGCTCAGCGCGGTGTCTCCGGCGACCGACCAGTTGCGCCCCCACCAGACGGCGGCGGCGATTGGTCCGGCGAAGGCGGTGAGCACCGCTCCTCGGCGCTGCCCTTGCCGCCACAAGCCCAGGGCCAGGCACGGGGCCAGCAGGAAGCCGTCGCCCCGAGTCAGAGCAGCGAGGGCGGCGGTCAGGGCGGTAGCGAGGGCGGTAGCGGTGCCGGTGGCCGCGGTACGCGCCCGAGCCACCGCCAGCCAGCCCAGGCTGCCCACCAGGCCGTAGAGGGCGATGGAGTCGGGGGTGGAGAGGAAGCGCGCGTAGCCCCCGCCTGCCGCGGCGAGAAGGCCCGCGAGGAGGGCGGCACGGTCCCTTCCAAGCGCGGTGCTTTCCTGCCCCAGGGCGCGGCTCAGGGCCCAGGCCAGCGGGGCCCAGCAGGCACCCAAGAATACCGACATCAAGCGGGAACCGGGCTCGCCGAACAGGGCCACGGCGGGCACGGTGACCAGGCTGGGCAAGGGCATCCAGTGCAGCCAGGCGGGGGTGAGGCCCTGGTGGGCCTCGGCCAGGGGCAACAGGGCCAGGGACCAGGTCGCGCGGCTGACCGCACCCTGACCCCGGGCGAGGGCGCGCGCCACTTCCAGGGCGGCGGCGGGGTCCCAGTCGATCGGGCCGGGCAGGGTCAGCGCCCAGGCGCCGTGGACCACCAGACCCAGGCAGAGCAGCAGCAGTGGTGTTCGCGGCAGTGTTCGCAGCAGTGTTCGCACTGGCGCAGGCTACTGCGTCTTCGTCGGCTTGCGGGCCTTGTCTGGCTGCAGCCGGATCTTCTGGGGCCTGAGCTTCCAGATGTCTTCGGCGTACTCGGAGATGGTGCGGTCGCTGCTGAAGTGGCCGGACATGGCGATGTTCGTCGCGGTCAGCGACCACCACTGGCTACCGTCGGACCAGGTCTGGGCGGCGCGTTCCTGGCAGCGTCGATAGCTGTCGAAGTCGGCGCAGATCATGAACGGATCGTGCTGGCGCAGGTCTCGCACGATCTCGCGGTGCAGACCGGGATCATCGGGGCTGAAGTAGCCGCTGTCGATCAGGTCGAGGGCACCGGACAGCTCGGCGCTCTCGGCCAGGAAGCGTTCGGGGTGGTAGCCCTGCTGCCGCAAGGCCAGGACCTGGTCCGCCCGCAGGCCGAAGTCGAAGAAGGCGTCCTCGCCTACGGCCTGGCGGATCTCGATGTTGGCGCCATCCAGCGTCCCGATGGTCAAGGCCCCGTTCATCTGGAACTTCATATTTCCCGTCCCCGACGCTTCCTTGCCGGCCAGCGAGATCTGCTCAGACAGGTCGGCCGCCGGGATCACGCGCTCGGCCATGGAGACGTTGTAGTTGGGGAGGAAGTAGACCTTGAGCCGATCGCGGACATCGGGGTCACGGTCGATGATGGAGGCGACATCGTTGATCAGCTTGATGTGTTGTTTTGCACGGACGTATCCGGGGGCCGCCTTGCCGCCGAAGAGGACCGTTCGCCCGATG
Organism: Oligoflexia bacterium; assembly: GCA_013152105.1. Taxonomy (GTDB): domain Bacteria; phylum Myxococcota_A; class UBA796; order UBA796; family UBA2385; genus UBA2385. The sequence goes on from JAADHA010000181.1 coordinate 5,162, forward strand.
GGCGCCTGGCCCTCCATCTTCATGCGTCGGTAGAGGTGAATCACGTACAGGCACAGCATGAGCTGCCGCTTGTACTCGTGGATTCGCTTGACCTGCACGTCGAAGAGGGTGCTGGGGTCGATGGACACGCCCAGGGTCTTGTGCAGATGTCGGGCCAGCGAGTCCTTGGCGGTCTGCTTGATGTCCCGAAGCTGGTCGAGAAAGGCGGGATCCTGGGCCAAGGGGGCCAGCTCCGAGAGCGAATCGAGGTCCGTGATCCAGCGCCGGTGACCCAGCCGGTCGGTGATGGCCTGGGCCAGGGGCAGGTTGCACTGCAGCAGCCAGCGCCGCGGCGTGACGCCGTTGGTCTTGTTGTTGAAGCGGTCAGGCCAAAGCTCGGCGAAGTCGGGGAGGACTCGCTCGCGGAGCAGGCGGGTGTGCAACACGGCGACGCCGTTGATGCTGTGGCTGCCGATCACCGCCAGGTTCGCCATGCGGATCTGCTTTGGATCGCTCTCTTCGATGATCGACATGCGCGCCTTGCGGTCGTTGTCACCGGGCCAGCGCACGTGTACTTCTTGCAGAAAGTCGTAGTTGATCTGGTAGATGATCTGGAGGTGGCGAGGCAGCAGGCGCTCGAACAGCGGTAGGGACCAACGTTCCAGGGCTTCGGGAAGCAAGGTGTGGTTGGTGTAGCCGCAGATGGCCACGGTCATGGCCCAGGCTTCGTCCCAGGAGACGCTGTGGTCGTCGACCAGTACCCGCATCAGCTCGGCGATGGTGATGGCGGGGTGGGTGTCGTTGAGCTGGATTGTGACGGTGTCCACCAGGCGCGACAGGTCGTCGTGTCCCTTGTGGTAGCGCCGGAAGATGTCGGCGATCGAACAGGCGACGAAGAAGTACTGCTGGCGCAGGCGAAGCTCTTTGCCCTCGGGTGAGCTGTCCTTTGGGTAAAGGACCTTGCTGATGCTCTCGGACAGTGCTTTTTGTTCCACCGCGCGGCGGTAGTCGCCGTCATTGAACACTGCTAGATCGAACTCCTCGCTGGCTCGGGCTGCCCACAGACGCAGCGTGTTGACGGTGTCCGTGCGGTAGCCGGGGATGGGCGTGTCGTAGGGAAGGCCGATGACGTGCTCGCCGGGGACCCAGCGGGCGCGTGGCCGCCCATCTCGTCCCGACCAGGTGTCGACGTGGCCGCAGAAGCCGACAGCCACGGCGAACTCGGGACGGGCGATCTCCCACGGGTTGCCGCTCGACAGCCACTCGTCGGGTTTCTCGACCTGCCAGCCGTCGACGATGGCCTGGCGGAAGATGCCGAACTCGTAGCGGATTCCATACCCCCATGCCGGCAGATTGAGCGTCGCCAGGGAGTCCATGAAGCACGCCGCCAGGCGCCCCAGGCCACCGTTTCCCAGCCCGGGATCGGGTTCTTCTTCCAGGATCTGGTTCAGGTCCAGTCCGAAGCGCGCCAGCTCGTCCTTGGCCAGCTCGAAGATCCCCAGGCTGAGCAGGCTGGAGGCCAGCCGGCGACCAGGCAGGTACTCGGCGGACAGGTAGTACATCCGCCGGACATCGTGGCGCTGGTAGGTCCGGGAGGTGGCCATCCAGCGGTAGACCAGGCGGTCGCGCACGGCGTGGGCGACGGCCTGGTAGATGTCGATATCGTGGGCGTCCTGAAGGTTCTTGGCGCGCGTGAATTGCAAGTGATCGAGCACGGCTCGACGCACGGCCGAGGGGCTCATCCCGGTGCGGTCGTCTTCGACACGCACCTCGATCTTGCTGTCAGGCGGGTTGTTCTCAGGCACGGCTGCTCCCTATGAGACGGCCGCAGCCTAATCGGGTGCCCGTGCCGCTGCCCGGAAGTCCTCGACCACTCCAGTGTCGACCGCTGAACCTGCAGAGACTCAGTCCAGACGACCGGCACCTTTGGCCAGCAGACGCCGGTCTCGGTCGATGATCCGGAGCAGGTGCAGGGCGACCTGGACCCCGGCCAGGTTCACGCCCAGCTCTTCCCGCAGGGTCCAACTTACGCGTACGCGCTCGACGACGTGCTCGTGGACTGGTACGTCTTCGACGCCCAGGATGCCGGCTTCGCACAGCTCGCAGACGAATTTGACCGGAATGCTCAGCCGTAGGGCCACTTGTTCGATCTCTGACTGGTTCATGCTGTCCCCGCCGTGAGGTGTGCGCGAAGGTCGGAGCGGTAGGCGGACTGCAGTTTGCCTAGCAGCTCTTCATCGACAGGGCCGTCGGGCGCCTGGACCATCAAGCGCACCAGGAGATGACCCGCTGGCTTGTTCTTTCGGTGAACGCCGCGTCCCTTGAGTCGCAGCACTTGTCCGGTCTGGGCCCCAGCCGGGACGCTCAGCGTCACCCGCCCGTCCAGCGTTGGCACCTGGATTCGTGCGCCGCGCACGGCCTCGACGACGGTGATCGGCAGGTCCATGTGCAGGTCCAGGCCGTCCCGCCGAAACACGGGATCGGGCTGGACGTGCAGCGTGATGATGAGGTCCCCGGGTGGACCACCCGCGGTGCCCGGGGCACCCTTTCCACGAAGTCGAATGCGGCCGCCGTCGTCCACGCCGGGCGGGATGCGTACGTCCAGGGTCCGACCATCGCCAAAGCTGAGGCTGCGGACCCCGCCCAGGGCGGCGCTGCGAAGGTCCGTCACCAGGTCGGCGTGCAGGTCCGGCCCCGATCGAGGGCCGCGGTGACGATGGCCGAACAGGCTCTCGAAGATCTCGGCCTGCTGGTCGACGGACCGGGCGCGCTGGCCACCCGGTCTCCAGCGAGACTGTTCTTGCCATTGCTTGTGAGCGCGCGCTTGCTCGGGGTCGAAGCCCATCTTGGTGGCATCCTCACCGAACTCATCGTAGAGCTTACGCTTTTTTGGGTCCCCGAGAATGTCCCAGGCGGCCCCGATGACCTTGAAGCGCTCTTCTGCTTCCTGGTCGCCGGGGTTGACATCGGGGTGGTGCTCTCGCGCCAGGCAGCGGTATGCCTTCTTGATCTCGGCGTCGCTCGCAGTGCGTTCGACGCCGAGGGTCTGGTAGAGGGACTCCTTCAAGACGACTCCTGTTTGCTACTGGGTCACGATCACGCGAGCGGGCACGAGCAGCGTGCCGTCTCGCAGCATCAGTCCGCTGGACACGACGCTCAGGATGACGCCAGGTGTTTCGCCAGAGCCGCTGCCCACCGCTTCATGGATGGCGGGATCGAAGCGTTCGCCTACGCGACCCAGCAGGGTCGCACCCTCGTGGTTGAGCACGCCGTCGAGCTTGGACTGGATCGCCAACAGCCCGTCGTGCCAGGGGCCCGATTCGCCGAGATTGGCGTCCAGCGCGCGACTGACCGAGTCGCGAACCGATGCCAGCTCTTTGAGCAGGCGCGTGGTCTCGGTCCGAATTCCCCTGGCCACAGAGGCGTCCTGGTGGCGGCGCAGGTTGGCCAGGTCGGCGGCCAGACGCTGGGCGCGGTCCGCGTCGGGAGCGGCGGCGCGAAGCTCGAGCTGCTCGGCCTGCAGCCGGTGTCGCGCGGCGCGTTCCTGATCGCGCTCGGCGATGGCCTGGTCCCGGGCCTGGATCGCCTGGTTGGCTTGGGATTCGGCCTGGGCACAGCGCTGGCGCGTCTGGTCGAGGTCGACGGAGGCCTGCTGCAAGAGCTGCCGCTGCCTGGCTGAGGCGCGGTGGTCCGCGTCGGGTTGGCTGGACTGAAGCGCCCGCAGGGTCTGGGCGAGGTGCAGGGCTTCGGCTTCTCGGGCGTCGAGCTGACGGCGCAAGGAGTTGATGATGTCTTGCGCGCCCGAGAGCTGGCGGGCCAGGGCGTCGCGTTCCTGGGCGACGTGGGCGATCGCGGCGCGCGCACGGTCGGCGTCGACAAGCTGATGTTGAGGCGCGAGTGCGTTGCGGGGAAAGCGCGTGGACATGCTGCTCCAGGGAGGTGGGCGCGGGTCTACACAGCTTCACACGCCGGTCGCTGACGGCAAGCGTTGGGTCTCGGAGGCCGCTTTTGCGCCCTGCACGCGCGTCCAGGCCTGGCACTGCAAGCCCTGTCCGGTCGCGATCCGAAAACACGCTCGATGCAGGCGTGGGCGCTGGGCCAGATCAAGCAGCATGGCCACGCGCTGTGACCAGGCGGGGTCTGTGGGCCTGTTCAGTAGCTTGGGGTCGACATTGTCGATGTCCAGACGGACCGCGGCACACTGGCCATCTCGGAGTTCCAGCACGAAGCGAGTCGGCCGCTCGGCCAGGTCGAAGATGTGCTGTTCTACAAGATCCCAGGCCGGTTCATCGACGCCAGCCAGGCGGGCGGCGCGTTCGAGGCGAGGCCAGGACGCACCGTCGGTCGGGGTTGTGAGGACGATCTGCAAGGTGGTCTGGCCGTCCTTGGCCCAGGCTTCGCCCACGGCGTGTATCGCCGTCTTGTCCAGTTCTTCGGCGATCCGAGCCAGGCGGGCGATGGCCTGGGGGTGTACCCCATCGGCGGCCAGCCAGGTGCGGGCTTCATCCAGGGTGAAGGGCTGTCGGGTGAACCAGGCAAAGGACGCGGGTCCGCCCTGGTCGAAGCCGATGTCGAAGAGCAGGTGCTGGTGATGGGTGTGTTCGGCGGTGAGCAGCAGGCGCCGCAGGCGAGGCTGGGGCATGCCGTGCTGTTCCATGAAGCGGGCGACGCGGTAGGTCATGCCCTTGCCATCACCGCGGGTGCGCAGCCACAGCGCGGCACCTGTCTGGGCCATCCCTAGCTCGAATTCGTTTGAGAGCTGGGCGGGGAAGAGGGCCACGACCGGCGCGACGCGCTCCCAGGGGATGTCGAGGGCGCCAAGCAGGAGTCCCAGGCGAGCCGCACCCCGAAACAGACTGTCCAGCGAGGGAGCTTGCTGCGTGGACGACACCAAGGAGGGGTCAGTCATCGAGCATCTGCAGGCGAACGCTGCCCGGCTTGCCGTGGCCCAGGGTCACATCCAGAACCTGCCAGCGGTGATCGCCAACGGTGACGATGCTGCCCGCACCGACGAAGACACCGATCTGGCCGTCGATGGGGAGGCTGCAAATCGGTCCCGAGGCTTCGCTGCCGTCGGGCAGGGTGTAGGTGCCGGTTGTCACATTGCCCATGGGCTGGCGATGACCGTCCAGGTCACCGACGGTGTTCTGTTCGATGGTTTCAATGATCACAGCGGGGTCCTTCTGGCTTTGTACAGATTGGGGGAGGGAGGGAGGTGGCGCCGCGCAGGCAGGTCCGACCTGGGCCCACGCGACGATGAGCAATGCGGCCAACATCAGCCACCACCGACCCGGACAGACTTGTAGTAGCGCATGAAGTCCTTGATGGGGAGGTTCTTCACGTGGTTGCTGCCCCAGGGGTTCTGCAGGTTCACGGTCCGACTGGAGACATCCACCGACTCGACCGCGTAGGCGTGGTTTCCGTAGACATTGACCGCGTTGGCTTCGCGGCTGAGATCGGGGAGCTTCTCCATGCTCATGCTGTCGACCGTGATCGGCTTCTTCGCGGTGAGCGCGTCCTCCATCAGGGACATCACGCGATTCTCCGACAGCGAGGCGGTGGTGAAGTAGCGCTCGGCCTTGCCCGTGAGCAGCTCGGAGGCGCCCGCGAAATTGAAGCCACCCTTGGCGATGTTGCCGCCCGAGATCAGTTCGTAGCTGCCCTTTTCCTGGGCCAGGCGCTTCTCCAGCAGCGCGGGCCACAGCTCATCGCCTTCTTTGGTGCTGCTGCCCAGGCCGGCATAGACCGGGTTGCCCGCCCCCTTGGAGGGCAGTCGGGCATCGATGACCTGGCGCATGGCGACGGGCGTGCTGGAGGGGGTCTTGCGAATGAACAGTGTGACTTCGAAAGTGCCATCGCCATTGTCTACGATCAAGCGACGGATCGCTTCGGGCTCGGCTCGGGCGGTCGCGGCCATGCCGGCCATCAGGTAGCAGTCACCCAACTGGCCCTGCTTGACGTCGTTGGGGTCGATGTCGCTGACGTGGGTACGGCCCTTCACGAACGCCTTGCCGTCCTTGTAGTCGCGGTAGCCATAGGTCGAGGCGTCCTGGTGTTCGCCCCGAACGCCAGGCAGCGCGTCGTCCTGTTGGCGGCGGATTACCTTGCCGGCATCGTCGAGTTGCCCGTCACCAGGTACTGGGTATTTTGCGGGGTCATCGCCATACTTGGCGCGGACCCTTGCCCCCCAGACCTCGCCAATACTGGCGAAGGCCGCCTTGGCGGTGAAGCCACCAACCCCGCCCTGGGCGCCGCGCAAGAGCATGGCTGAGGAGAAGCCGCCAAAGACCTCCTCGATGTCGCCCTGCCAGGATGACTCCTGGGCGGCGTTGCGAAAGGCCCCATCGCCGATACCGGCCAGGCCACCGTCGATACCGCCCTCGACGCCCTGGGCCAGGATCCGACGTCCAGCCTGGCCAAACACCGCTTCGATGGAGGGGCCAACGCTCTCAACGACAGATGCCTTGGCCAGGCCCTGGACGATGCGGCCGGCAACCTGGGCTCCCAGCACATTGAGCCCTACGTCCAGAGAGGCGCCGACCCCGTCGAGCAGCGCTTCGGCGCTGGAGAGATCGTAGCCTTCACCTTCGATCGCTCTGTTCAGGCCCACCTTCAACGCGGCACCAAGGATGATGGACTCGGTCATCACGCCAAGGTTGCCACCCAGGCTGGCGGCGACACCGGCCACGAAGGGACCGGCCGCGCCCATGGTCAGGATGGTGGCTGCGGCGCCCACGATGGCCACCGCGATCTGCGTACCCCACATCGCGACCGCTGCCTTGGTCGAGGCATAGTCGGCGGTGGTCTGCCTGGAGAATTCCTCGTCCCGGCGGAGCAGCTTGATCTCGTCCTGCTGAACCTGACCGTCTTCGAGGGCCGTGTTGTAGGTGCCCTGGTACTCGCGCCAAGCGTCGTCGGCCCGCTCGCCAGAGGCGCTGAAGCTGTCCATGAGCACGGTGCTGACGCCACCACGTTCGCGCTCCAGCAGCTCTTTGCTGCGAGCCAGGCGGTCGGCTTCGGATCTCGGTTCGCCCCGGATCATGTCCAGCGCCTTCCAGTAGTCTCGGGTCGAGAGTTCATCCTTGAGAATGATGTCGATGTCGGGTGCGATGCCGTCTCCGGCGCGCAGGTCCGAGGAGTACTGACCGGCGATCTCCCAGATGAGGTCTTCGTCGGTGCCACTGCCCAGGGTTGCCCAGAGGATCCGCTGCTTGGGGGTGAACTGTCCAGACCGAAGCACACCGAGCAGCAGGCGGTAGCGTGCCGCGGACAGATCGTGGGCCAGACCGGTCATCGCATCGGCGTCGGCCAGCAGGGCTGCGGTGCCCCCTTCGCGGATCGCGTGGTCGATGGCGCGATAGATCATGGACTCGTCTGTGCCCCAGCCCGCGGTGGCGACCTTGACCAGGCTGGCCGCGCCGCTACCGCCCAGAACATCGAGCAGGTGTTGATACTCACTGTCGCTCAGGTCCGAATTGAGCGTGTCCAGCACGCCGTCGGGGTTGAACTTGATGATGAAGGCGCGTTCATCGCCGGACAAGCCGCTGATCACCTGCCAGATGGTGGTGTTGTCCGTGCCCAGCCCCGCGCAGGCGGCCACCAGGCGCGCGACGGCCGACTGGGCGGCATCACCCTGGGACAGCAGGACGCTGGCGCCAGCGCTTGTCAACGCGTCCTGGCCCAGGTCCTTGGACTGCTGGGCCATGCTTGCGTTGCGGTAGTCGGCGTCGAACTCGATGCGTTTCTGGTGCAGGGCATCGCGTGCCAGGATCTGGTCGCTGCCGGACAACTCACTGTCGATGCGGCTGTCGATATTGGCTGGCAGGCGGCTGTACTCGTCGGATGTGAGGGCGGCGATCGCGGTGTGCAGGGCGTCCTCGTCGGTGCCCCAGCCCATCATGGCCATCTCGATTCGGTCGACATTGTCGAGCTTTCCCCGGAGCAGCTTGTCGCACTTGTACCAGTCCGACGCCGACAGGTCGCGGCGCAGGTCACGGGTCAAGGCGGGCTGGGCGAGGACAAAGGCCTTTTCGGTAGCGCTGGCACCCGAGAGCGCGGTCCAGATCGCGTCTTCATCGGTGCCGAGCCCGTTGATCGAGCGGCGCATGGATGCGGCGAGGGTGCCCTGGCCGTTGACATAGGCCATCGCGAGACGGAAGTCGTCGCTGGACAGCTCAGAGGAGAGGATCGCGATGGTCTGGCTGTCGGCCTTCAGGGCGGCCAGGTCGCTGGTGCTGGCGCGCTGTAGCGCCTGGAAGATGCGGGTCTCGTCGGTGCCCCAGCCGGCTGCGCCCTCGCGGATCTTGTCGACCAGACTGAGCTTGCCCTGCTTGAGCAGAAGGAGCGCCTTTTTGAGCACATCGCCGGAGAGCTCGGAGCGCAGGGCCGAGTCCAGGGGCGTGGTGTACTTGCGGCGGTAGGCGGCGGCGACCGCTTGGTTCATGCCGGTGCCGCCCGAGTAGAGCACGTCGAGCACAGCCCGTTCGTCGGTGCCCCAGCCGTCCATGGCGGCGAACAGGGCGTCGGCCTTTGCGTCGGCGTCGAAGCCCGTGGGTAGGGCTGGCGGCGGCGTGGCCTGGGCCGACTGCTGGCCGACGGTCGCGGCGACGAAGCTGTTGCCGAAGCTGCCCTGCATGTCCGCGGCGAGAGAGGCATCCACGCTGGTGTCCGCGCCGACGGCCGGCGCAAGATCCACCTTGTTGCCACCGGTCGAGGCGCCGGGGGCTGTGGCGAGGGTCGGGGCCTGAGGCTGGATGTCCTTTTCCACGGCTCATCCTTGTGAGATGGGGGCGGCGCTGCGATGTTGGAGATCACTGGATGATAGAGGATCAGAGGCCGGCGCGCCATGGTGGATGCCACTTCACGGATAACTCGGACGAGGCCTGCGTCGATGCCTGCCATCGCTTAGGCTCGCAGCGCACCTCGGAGGCACGATGACCACGCCGGCAAAGCGGTTGATGACCCCCCTCTCCCGTCGCTTGGGCTTGAAGTACCCCATCGCCTGCGCGCCCATGTTCATCATCAGCAACGAGAAGATGCTGGTGGCCTGTGCCGAGGCCGGGATCCTGGGCTGCATGCCCTCGCTCAACGGGCGCACCCCCGCCATGCTCGAAGCCAAGCTGCGCTACGTCCGGGAACACACTGACAAGCCCTTCGCCATCAACATGACCATCGGCTTGACGGACCCGCAGCGCTTGCAGGCGGACCTCGCCCTCTGCGAACAGTATGAAGTGCCAGTCTGGATCACCTCCTACGGTGACCCCACGCCCATCGTGACGCGGGCCCACACGCGCGGCACCACGGTCTTTCACGATGTGATCAACCTGCGCCACGCTCGCAAGGCCCAGGCAGCCGGCGTCGACGCGATCATTGGCGTTGCGGCGGGTGCGGGCGGTCACGCCGGGCGGATCAGCCCTTTCGCCTTGATCCCCTACCTGCGCGAGAACCTCTCCGTGCCGGTCATCGCGGCGGGTTGTATCTCGACCGGTCGTCAGATCCTCGCATCGCTGGCCCTGGGGGCGGACCTGGTCTACATGGGAACCCGCTTCATCGTGTCGGCGCAGTGTGGGGCTTCGGAAGCCTACAAGAGCACGGTCGTCCAGGCTGGTCCCGAAGACATCGTCTACACCGACAAGGTCAGCGGCGTTCACGCCAACTTCCTGCGGTCGAGCCTGCCCGAGTCACGACCCCAGGGTCCCGCCGACGCCAAGCTCAAGCAGTGGAAGGACATCTGGTCCGCCGGCCAGGGCGTGGCCGAGATTCACGATCAGGCCACCATCGAGCAGATCGTCGATGAGCTGGTGCGTGAATACCACGACGCGATGGCCGGTTTGCCCAACTGAAGCTCAGTACTTGACCACCTCGCCAAAGTTGCTCTTCGAGCACAGCAGGCCGCCGTCCACGTAGACATCCAGGTCGTAGCGGCAGGTGTCCGATTCGCACTTGATCTTCTCGACATTGAAGATGGCTTGTACGTCGAGCACGCCGAGGTGGGTGGTCTCGGCCGAGTTGATGTAGGTGTCCCCATCGACATCGGCGGTCATCACGAAGGTCACCGTGTGTCCGGCCGCGGGGTCGCCCCAGTAGCCGACCATGGTGCGGGCCTCGGTCTTGTTGTTCTGGATCATATTGTTGTCAGGCAGCATCGAGGCAGACGGCGAGGTGCAGTCGAACTGCGGGTCGACGCTGAAGCTGTCGCTGGCCAGGCTGGTGTGAGGGTGGCCATCGTTGGAAGTCTCGACATCGAAGAGGATGGTCGTGTCGTTGATGTCCGGGTCGACCACGCTCACGCCATATTGTCCGCTGCCCAGGTCGCTGGCCGCCGTCCAGGTCGCGCCGCCGTCGGTCGAGTAGTCCACGCTGCTCACCGGCCACGATGCGTGACTGCTCACACTTACATTGCCGCTGACCGTGGTCCCCACACCGGCGGTGTAGGACGAGGACCAGGTCGGCATGGAGACGCTGGCGTCGGGCGGGGTGACCGTCACCGTGAAGGTCTGGGTGGAGAGCTCTTCGCCGTAGCGCAAGGTGGCGACGACATCGTTGCTGCCTTCCCGCTGCAAGGGCAGGGTCGCCGAGAAGGCCTGGGCCGTGTCGGCGCTGCCGTCGATATCCATCGTGAGGACTGGGACCCCCTCGACCGTGATCTCCAGCGTGCCCGTGGTGTCGGAGAGGTAGCCCAGGGTGGCGCTAGCGGTGATCTCGACTTGATAGACATCGACATCGCTGGCCGCCGCGGACAGGGCAAAGGCGCCGATCCCCGGGGGGACCGTGACCGGCGTCGCGTCCTGGAGCTGGACCTCGCCGTAGTGCATCACGCCCACGATCTCGTGCTCGCCTTCACCGGGCAGTGGCAGGGTCGTGTCGAAAGAGACGGCGGTGTCGGTGCTGGCGTCGAAGCTGTCGGACCAGGCCAGGGCACCGTCGACGTAGAGTTCGGCCTGCGCGGGCTGATCGCTGAGGTAGCCCAGGGTGGCCGATCCGGTCACGCCGATGGCCAATGATGAAGCGACGCTGTCCGCGGCTACCAGGGCGAAGGACTGCAGCCCGGTGGGCACGTCCACTGTGAAGCTGTCGGTGCGAGTCCCGCCGTCGTAGCTCAGGGTGGCGTCGATGGTGGAGACGCCTTCGTGTCGCAAGGGCAGGGTGGTGGAGAAGCTGAGATCGGTGCCCAGGCTGGCGTCGAGGCTCTCGGTGTGCGCCACCTGCCCGTCGACCCGCAGGCTCAGGGACGCGGCGCCGTCACTGATGTAGCCCAGGGTGGCGGTCCCGCTGACGTCTACGGCCAACTCGCCCGGGGTCTCGGTCGCGGGTGTGGCGGCCAGGGCCAGCAGCGGCTCGGGGACGACGAGCTCGCTCGAGGCCCGCAGGGTCTGTCCGTCTCGAGTGGCTTCCACGATCAACACATTGCTGCCGGGGAAGAGCAGGGGGACGGTCTGCTCGACCACCAGCTCGGTGATCCGGCTGGCGTCGAGGTTGCCCGTCCACACCGGCACATCGTTGTCGAGGATCCGCGCCTGTACTGGAGAGGCTGAGAGGTAGCCCAGCACGATGTTGGAGCTGAGGATCGACTGGCGCTGAGTCAGCAGATCGCTGCTGGTTGCCGCATCCACGCTGATCAGGGACGGGTTCTGGACCACCTCGACCGACTGCTCGATGGTCTGGCCGAAGTAGGTCGCGCTGACCGTGATGAGGTTGCTGTCCGGGAACAGCAGGGGAACCGTCTGTGACACCACCAGGTTGGCGTCGCTCGCCGCCAGGGACTCGCTGTAGAGCGTGACGTCTCCGTCCAGGATCTTGACGGCCACTTGCTCGTTGGATGTGTAGCCGAGTTGGAGCGTGACCTCGACGTCGCTGAGCTGCTCGTCCAGGCGGTCGCTGCTGGCGGTCAGACCGACCGCGGTCAGCGCGCTGGTCGCGGAGAAGTCCGCGTCAGAGAGGGCACAGCCCGTGGCGAGCAGGAAGAGCATGGATGGTGCAAGCAGGACGAGCTTTGGTTTGATCGTGTTCATGGCGGACCTCAGCGAGTCGGGTGGTAGGCGAGCTGGACTTGTGCACCGAGCCAGGCGCTGGACGCGGTCGGGTCCTTGGGGTTGAGGACCATCATGGTGTCGATGCCCGGCGACACGGTCAGCTTGGACTTGGGCCCGTGCAGGGCCCAGCGCAGACCCAGCTCGCCAAGGACGCCGCCGTGGCCGGTGTCCAGCCCGCCCTTTCCGAGAGGAATGGCGCCCCCCAGGGCCATGTCGAAGACGAAGGGGAAGCCGGTCTCGTAGACCAGTCGGGGCGTGACCAGGGTGAGGCTGCGAGTGGCTGATCGCGCGGCGCTGGCCACGCCGAGGCCGAAGCCGAGGCGATGCGTGTCGGTGGCTTCATCGTGGATCATGCCGGTCAGGACCAGACCGTAGTAGTTGGCCGTGGTGTTCTCGATGGTCCCGTCTGGGACATCCTGGAACAGCAGGGGCCCGGCTGCTTCGACGGCCAGGACGACGCTTCCGTCGCGGAAGAAGTTCTGGCTCTGGCTCTGGCTCTGGTCTGGGGCCGCCTGGGCTGGCAGGGTGACCAGCAGCGATAGCAGGGCCAGGGCGATGCCGTGTGCAGTGGCTCTCACTGGCATGGTGTGTTCTACTCCGGCTGCGTGTGTGGGCGTGTTTGCGGCAATGCTGGAGTTCACTTGTACCGTGCGAAAACCGCTGTCGACGGCTTTTCTGCGACGATGGGTGTAACGAACTGTCTTACACTGCTGACACTGCCCGGATGACGCTGCCTGGATGACACTGCCCGGATGACACTGCCTGGATGACACTGCCCGGATTGTCGCAGGTTTGTTCAGTTTTCTTGGTCACCGGCCGGGAGCACGCTCGTTTCGGCCAAGCTCTCTTCCCGGTCATGCCTGCGTAGCCAGCGTTCATATGGACAGTCGCCACCGCAGTCGTGGTGTTCGAGACGGCTCATGGCCCACCGCAAGGCGTCCGCCAGCGCCGAGAACCAGTGGTCGCTGCGGCTGGGGAAGATGTGGTTGGTACCGACCACCTGGGTCAGGCCGGTGCGGTCGAAGTAGGTGACGGTCCGGGCCTTCATCCCCAGCAAGAGCAGGTCGCGGTGCTGGCCGCGCATGCGCTGGGCGGTCGCTGCGAGCACGTCGAGGGTGGACACGTCGAGGTCGCGCACGCGCTTCAAGCGCAGGATCAACACCTGCACATCGGGGTTGTCCAACACATTGTCGATGGCGTTTTGGAGCTGGCTGGCGGCGCCAAAGAAGAGCGAGCCCTCGATGTTGAGGACGTGGATCTGGCGGCAGCGGTGCTGGCCGGGCACGCCGGGCGCGTCCGGGACGCGGGTGTCGACCTCGCGGAGGCGCCCGCTGTCATCGACCACCAGGTCACGCGCCGCGACCAGCCGGGAGCGTCGCAGCACGTTGACCAGGCTGATCGCGATGCCGACGAAGACGGCATGCTCCAGGGACAGCACAAAGCAGGCCAGCAGCGTACCCACGAAGGCGATTCGGTCGCCGTTGTGGCTGGCCAGCACGCGCTTGATCCGCGGTGGATCGATCAGGCGGACGGCCACGACGACCAGCAGCCCGGCCAGGGCGGACAGCGGGATCCGGTCCAGCAGCGGTCCCAGGGCGAGGGGGGCGGCGAGCACCATCAGGCCCGACAGCACGCCGGCCATGCGGCTGGTCGCGCCCTCGCGTTCGTTGAGGGCGGAGCGGCTGAGGCTGCCGGTGGCGGGGTAGGCGCCGAACAGGGAACCGACGAGGTTGCCCAGACCTTCGCCCAGGAACTCGACCGAGATGTCCAGGCGGTGACCGGACCGCTGGGCGATGGATCGCGCCATGGAGGTGGACTCCACCATGCAGAGGACCGTGATCGCGATCGCCAGGGGGGTCAGCTTTCGGACCAGGCTGAGGTCGGGCATGGTGAGGGGTGGGAGCGAGGCGGCGATGGGCGAGAGGTCGCCCAGCATGGTCAGACCGTACTGGGAGAGGTCGAGCACGGCGGCGAGCGTGGTGACGGCGGCCAGGGCGAGCAGGGCCGCCGGTAGACGGGGCCAGAGGCGACGCAGGCCCCAGATGGCCAGGGCGGTGCCGAAGGCGATGGCGATGGAGACCAGGTTGGCGTCGCCGAGGCCGTTGAACCAACCGGCGAGCCGGGCATAGAGCGGGCCTTGGCCGCCGGGGCTGGCCGTGAGGTTGGGGAGCTGTCCCAGGCCGATGAGGATGCCAGCGCCCGTGATGAAGCCCAGGACGACCGCACCCGAGATGAAGTCGACCAGCGCGCCCAGGCGCATCGCACCGGCGACGACTTGGAACACGCCGACCATCAGCGCCAGGGTCACGCCGATCACCATGGGTGGCGCGTCGACCCCCGTCAGGAGCGTCGTTCCGATGAGCAGGCTCACCGCGTTGGTCGGTCCGGTGATCAGTTGGCGCGACGAGCGCATCAGGGACGCGACGATGGCCGGGATGGCGCCGGCGTAGAGCCCCATGGCGGGGGGCAGGCCGGCGATGACGGCGTATGCGATGCCCTGGGGGATGCACAGGAAGGCCACGGCCGCCGCGGCGACCAGGTCTTGTGGCAGGTCGTGCAGGCGGTAGCCGGCCAGATCGACCAGGGGAAAGAACCGGCCGAGGGAAGCGCGCGGTGACCGGGTAGAGGACGAGCGAGGCACGGCGACCGGCACCAGGCGAGGGTGGATGGGGGCGACCAGGGTGGCCGCGGGGATGCCACTTACCTTCTCTGAGCGATTGGCGACGGTCCGAAGCCTGGCTTGGTCGCGGTCGCGAATGCGATAAGCCACGGAACACTGTGGAGGTCCCCCGATGCCAGTGTTCCGCTGGACTGCGCTGCTCGCGCGGCTGCTCGCGCTGTTGCTCGTGCTCCTGTCGATCTCATCCCGTGCATCGGCGGCGACCCTGCCGGGCCTGCCGCTGGTCTTCGACACCGATGGGCACGGGACCTGGACATTGGCAGAGGATCAGCCCGAGAGTGTGCTCCAGGCGGGCTGCCAGCCGGGTTGGGTGCTGACCGCGGTGGACGGCAGGCCGGTGGACGACGGGCTCGCCCTTCAGCGCCGTGTGGCCGCGGGTCCGGCTCGGAGCATTCAGCTTCAGTTCAACACCGGGACCACGGACCAGGCCGCCGGTCAGGACAAACCTGCCGAACCCGAGCCGCTCGTTTCTGATGTCATCGTGGTCGTGCCACGGGCCCCGCTGGTCGTGGTCGCTCAGATCGGTATCGTCCCTTGGCCGACGGACTTCGTGCCGCCGGCCGGCCCCTGGCAGCAGAACTTTGGCGGCACCCCAGCCCTGGTTGATGCCAGCGGGGTCTCGTGGCTGGTCAACCTCAACACCGGTGGATTGGAGCGGGTCGACGCCCCCGAGCTGAGCCCTCAGCAGGTGCCGGGGCTGTTCTGGGTGCTCTCGGACGCGACCTGGGTCATCGAACGCTCCGACGCCGTCACCAGCGGCGACAGCGCCTGGGCCGCCCAGGTGATGGCTGGCGCGACCCGCGTGCAGATCTACCAGGGTCGCGCCGCTGACCATCTATTGGTCCCGATGGATCAGGGTTTGGAAGTGCTGGAAGTTCAGTGGCCGCTGGGTACGCCCCAGCTCCCCACTTGTACGGCGCTGGTGCCCGAGACCTGCCTGGCCTCTGGCAAGCAGATCCTGGCTCAGCTCGACGGTCGACCCGGGGCCCGCGAAGAAGCATCACGCCAGTTTGGGCTGGCCTGCGCGAACGGTGTACATCGCGCCTGCTACGAAGCTGTGGCCATCGAGGACCCAAGTCTGTCTGACGACGCGAAGGCCTGTGTGAATGGGGCCGTCGCTGCGTGCAATTCCGTCGCTGAGCGTCGCCTGCGCCGGCAGCCCGACAATCCCGATGATCTCGTGCTGGGGCTGTTGGACTACGCCTGTGAGATGGAGGGATCGGGCAGCCTGGGAGAGCGGCTGCGTCGCCTCGAGGACGTAGGCGCGGGCTGCATGATGTTGTCCAAGGCCTATGACAGCCGGGGCATGCCGGACCGGGCCTTGCTCAACCTGGACCAGGCCTGTGTGTTGGGCCGGGCGGACGCCTGTGAACAGGCGGCCCAGCGTCGGCACCAGGCCTTCGCCGCGCGGACGATTCGCGAGTGTGAGAACGAAAAGCTCCCGATCGCGGCGTCCTGCGTCGAACAGGGGCGGCTGCTCCAGACGGAAGACATCGAAACGGCGACCTTGGACGACTTCGACGCCTTCCTGCGTGGCTGCACCCTGGGCGCCATCGACGGTTGCGTCTTGCTGGGGGACTATGTCGACCGCTGGGGCATCGAAAACCCGCGTGTCGTCAAGGCCGAGACTCAACTCCGGCGGGCTTGCAATGACGGCGAGCAGCGGGCCTGCATGGGGGCTGCCCACCTGTTGGTTCGTCACGACCCCAAGACGGATGCCTATGGCGACGCGCTCAAGCTGTTTACCCAGGCCTGCTACGACGGGCTGGCCAGCGCGTGCGTGGCTGGCGCAGAGCAGCGCCGGATCGGCCAGGCACACAAGATCGAAGCCCCCGACCAGATCACGATGTGGACCAAGGCCTGTGACGCCTCGGACACCCGGGGCTGCGCTGGCCTGGGGCAGCGCCTGGTCCGCTCTCGCAAGACCTGGCCCGAGACCTTCGCCGCCTGGACCAAAGCCTGTGATCTAGGCGATGCACACGCCTGCACGCAGCTTGGGCTGCTGGTCGAGCGCCATCATCCCGAACCCTGGCAGGGTGAGCAGGAACAGGACCGCTACCTGACCCAGGCCTGCGACAACGACGACCCCGAAGGCTGCTACTGGCTGGCTGAGGACGACATCCCTCGCAAGGGCGAACCTCCCGAAGCGGCCTACTTGCTCCTGGCCCAGTCCTGCGAGGGCGACTACGGACCGGGCTGCGCCGAGCTGGCCGATGTCCACCTCGACCGCAAGACCAGCTTCGACGACGAGATCGCGGCGCGCCACCTGGACACCGCCTGCGCCAATGGCCACTACGATAGCTGCCGGGTGCTGGGCAGTATGTACCTGCGTGGCAAGGGCGTAGAGCGTGATCGTGGGCGGGCCAACGAGCTTCTCGAGCGGTTCCGCTTGAACGCGCCACGCAAGCATGTGCGCCTGGGGCTGTCGGGCGGCTTCCCCGTGATCGTGGGCGCCGAGGCCGAGATCGTTCTGCCCATCCCGGTCGGTCCCGCGCTCAGCATCGGTGGGACCTATAGCTGGATCCCTTCGGGCGGTGCCGCCTTCATCCTCCTGCGGGGCGAAGGGCAGCCCTCGGTCTTCCCGGACCTTCAGGTCGTCACGATGACCGCGCGGGTCTACCCCAACACCCAGGCCCGAGGGATCT
>JAADHA010000497.1 GCA_013152105.1 Oligoflexia bacterium
CCGGAAACCTCAACCACTACAAGCCCATGGACGTGCTGGCCGCCAAGGCCGATGAGATCACGGCGGCCAACCAGTAGGTCACACCCTGTCATCCTGTTCCAGCTCGACGTTCCAACTCGACGGAAACCTGCAGCATCGACTGCATCCACCCCCAGCCTCGTGCATCCAACGACAACTCTGGAGTTCCCATGCGCCTTCCCAAGCTTGTCCTGTTCGGGGCCCTGCTCCTCCCGCTCACCATTGGCTGCTTCAGTTCCGGCAAGGACGGTGGCAAGGACGGTGGGAAGAACGGCACCACGACCGCCAACCTCGACAGCGACGGCGACGGGCTCACCGACGCTGAAGAGGCCGAAATGGGGCTGGATCCGAACGACCCGGACAGCGACGGCGACGGCCAGTCAGACGGGGACGAGGTCGCCAACGGCACCAGCCCCACCAACCCCTACTCGATGACCTATCCAGAAGGCGGCTACAACATCGGCGCCTGCCCGGACGCACCGGTCGCCAGCGAGATGACCGGCGCAAACAACGGCTACAACCAGACCTGGGGCGTGGGGGACGTGCCGGACGACTTCTTGCTGATGGACCAATACGGCCAACAAGTCCACCTCTACAGCTTCTGCGGGCAGCACCTCCAGATCGCCTTCGGCGCGATGTGGTGCGGCCCCTGCCAAGACCTGGCGGCTGAAGCACAGGGCCTCCAGGACGAGTACGGTCCCGACGGCTTCCAGGCCATCGAGATCCTGACCGGCGACTACAGCGACAACCCGCCCGACCAGGACGACTTGCTGGAGTGGGAGGACATCTCTGGACTGACCACCGTCCCCGTGCTCAGCGACGGGTCCTACGAAGTCTGGCCTTACTACGAAGAGGACTTCTACATCCCCACCGTGGTCCACATCGGCCCGGACATGAAGATCCTGAGCATGGACGAGGACTACTACGACCCCAGCCCCTGGATGTAGACCCGGGGTCCAGTCTTTCCCGCGGGTGGCGGCCGCCTGAGTCGTTAGGATGTGCGGAAGGAGCCCCGTGTCCAACGCCACCGACCGCCTGAAGCCCGGCACCCGACTCGAGCCCGCGACCAGCGCTGGCGGGCCCATCCTGGGTGATGATCGCGCCGCCGCGCTCGCGGTGCTGGGACTTGGCCAGATCCACCCGCACCCGCTGGCGGTCGCGTTTCGGGCAGCCTGGCAGGGTCGACGCGATCTTGGGGCCACCTGGACCCTGTTGCGGCGTGGGGTCTGCGATGGCTGCTCGCTGGGGCCACGTGGACTGCACGACGACGCGGGGCCGGGCCTGCACCTGTGTGGGCGACGGCTTCAAGGTCTGCGGCGCCACACGATGCCGCCTTTGGTGCCGGCTGACCTCATCGACATCCAGCGCTTGCGAAGCATGGACGACCTGGCCCTGGCCCGGCTGGGGCCGCTGCCCGTCCCCATGGTCTACCGGGCCGGCGATCGAGGCTTCTCCCAGGTCGACTGGGACTCGATCCTGGACCAGATAGCCGCGCGCTTCGCCGCCGCATCTCCCGACCGACTCGGCGTGCTCTTCCACCCCGCCCAACAGACCGTGGAGACCTGCTTCACGGTCGTCCAGGCGGTCGAAAAGCTCGCCATCGGCCGGGTAGGACTGTGCCGGCCGCCAAACCACGCGGCGGCCAGCGAAATCCTCCGCCGGATCCTGGGGACATCCGCGACCACCTGCTCTCTGTCTGATATCGCAAAAGCCGACCTGGTCTTGATCATCGGTGCCGATCCCAGCCGCCGGCAGCCCGACTTGATGCGCCTGCTGGCCCGGGCCAAGCGTGCGGGCACGCGGGTCGTGGTCATCGACCCCATACGACCGACCGGCCTGGAGTCCGCCTGGACCCTGGACAGCCCGCGCAGCGCCACCTGGGGATCGCGGATCATGGACGACCTGGTCCAGATCCGACCCGACGGTGACCACGCCTTGCTCACCGCCCTGCTGCGGGTCCTCATCGACCGCCAGGCCATCGACCAGGACTTCATCGACGGCCGCAGCCAGGGCTTTGAAGCGCTGAAGCAGGCCGTCCAGCCCCTCGACCTCCACGATCTCCAGGCACGATCCGGGGTGTCACCGACTCGGGTCGCGTGGGTGGCCGAGCTGCTCGCTCGGTCCCAAAGCTGCGTCACGGTCTTCGGCCCGGGCCTGGTCTCGGGGCCCTCGGGTCCCCAAGCGCTGGCCACGCTGGCCCACATCCACCTTGCCATGGGGATGCTGGGTCGAGTCGGCACGGGGCTTTTCTCCCTGGTCCAGGGCGAAGGCACCCAGGCCGCACTCGACCTGGGGCTGGGGGGGCACGTCGACGATGTCCTGGCTCTGGCCCAGGACGCGCCACTGGACACCCTCTGGGCCATCGGAGACGACCTGCTTTCTGGCCTGGCCCAGCCCGATCCCCTCCTCGCTGCGCTGGGACAGGTCGGGACGCGCGTTCACCAGGTCGGCGTGTTGAGCCGCAGCCACCTGGTCGAGCCCCAGCGCGAGATCATCCTGCTGCCCGCCCAGACCCGCTACCAGCAGGCAGGCGGCGCGGTCGTGACCAGCGTCGAGCGCCGCCTGCGCTTCAGCCCACCGATCGATGGCCTGCCGCCTACAGAAGCCCGGCCCGGCTGGTGGATCGTCGGGCAAATCATCCGACGCCTGCGGCCAGACCTGCGCGCCGAACTGGACTACGCCGACGCCCAGGCCGTGCGCCAGGCCATCGACCGGACCGTGCCTCGCTACACCGGCATCGCCGCGCTGCGCACCGCCGGGGATCACATGCAGTGGGGAGGGCCGCAGCTCTACAAGGTCGGCTTCTTCGACCAGGCTGACGGCCTGGCCCACTTCGACCTGCCCGCAGTCTGAGCGCTCGCAGGCGCCCGTACTTCACTTCTCGAGGTTCTCCGCGTGCCCTTCGACTCGCCCCTGGTCCTGGTCCTGACCCTGTTCCTGACGGCCTGCACCGCGGCGCCAGTTGGCGACGACACGGCGGGTCTCTCCAGCAGCCTCGGCCCGACCACAGACAGCGGCACGACCGGTCCCGTGATCCCCGACCTGCCCGTCACCGGGTGTGGGCTGGACGCCTACGACTGGGTCAGCCTGGACCAGGTCGGCCAGATCGTCTCCGTCGAGGAAGCCCCCGAGCTGTCCTACGGCGTCGACACCATCAACGGGATCCTCAAGATGGTCGATCTCGGTGAGTTGACCCCCGTTCCCTACGGCGTGCGGGCGTGGCGGGTCCGCTACACGACCCAGGACAAGGGCCAGCTCATCCAGGCCACCGGCTATCTGGCCCTCCCCGATGTCGACGTGCCGACCACCGTGCCCGTGATGCTGTGGAACCACCCCACCACCGGCTTCACGGACATCTGCGCGCCGACCAATATGGGTATCACCGGCGGCGCCTACGCCCTGCTGATGGCCGCCAACGGCTTCGCGGTCGCGGCACCCGACTACCTGGGCATGGCCGGCTTTGGGGACCCCTCCGGCGTCCTGCACCCCTGGGTCGTGCCGGAACCCACCGCGATCGTCGCCCTCGACAGCGTGCGCGCACTGCTCAACTTCCTGGCCGACCCCGACAGCGGTGGGGCCTCCAACGTGATCGCCGACCCCTCGCGCACCGTCATCTTCGGCGCCAGCGAGGGCGGCTTCGCCAGCCTGTGGGCCGACCGCTACCAGCCCGCCTACCTGCCTCAAATCCAGGTCACCGGCGTCATCGCCGCGATCCCGGCCACCGACCCGCTGGCCCTGGCCACCATCGGGACCACCACCACCTCCGCCACGACCGCGGCGATCTCTGCCGCCCTCAGCAGCATGGCCGACTGGCACGACACCAAGCAGCCGCTCTCACAAGTCCTGCAGTCGCCCTTCGACCAGACCGTCCCCCAGGCCATGGCCACCACCTGCGATGGCTGGGACGACGTCTTCCAGGCCGCCAGCGCACCCGATCAGATCTTCGCCGCCGACTTCGTGGCCGTCGCCAGCGCCGGTGGCGACTGGGCCGCCGACTACCTGCCATGGAGCTGCTACCTCCACGAGGGCACGCTGAGGGACAGCACCATCCCCTACCAGTCTGGCGCCCCTGTGCTGATCGTGACCGGCGAAGATGACCAACTCGCCTGGCCCGAGCCCACCCACGCCGACATCCCCGTCTTGTGCGAGCAGGGCTACACCATCGAACACATCTACTGCGCGGGCCAGGACCACACCGGCGCCGCCGTGGCCGCCCTGCCCAAGATGATGAGCTGGGCCGTGGCCGCCGGACAAGGAAAAGACCCGACAGCCGGCGCGACCACCTGCCAGGTGTCAGCGCCCGTCGACTGCACCAAGCTTCGGTGACATCGGAAGAACCAGGCTCAGCGGTCCCTAGCCTGCCAGACCTGGTAGGCACCGCGCGACGCCAACAGCTTCACCTGGTGCCGCGGCGATGCACGGGTCTGCTCAAGCGCCCGGCCCACCGCCGCCGCCTTCCACGTCACCAGGACCAGTCGCCCACCCGGCAACAAGCGGCCCGGAGCCTGCTGAAGCAAGGCGTCGAGGGCATCGCGATCACTGACATGACCGCGATGCAGCGGGGGGTTGCTGAGGATCAGGCGGAAGCGCAGGCCCGGGTCGAGGGATGCCCAGGCGTCGCCCGTTCGCACCGTGGCCCCTGGCAGGTTCTGGCGAGCCGCGGTCGTGGCGATGGCGTCAACATCGGTGAGGTAGTAGCGAGCATCGGGCTGGCGAGCCGCCAGGGCCACCGCCAGGGTGCCCGCCCCGCAGCCAAAGTCGAGGAC
>JAADHA010000001.1 GCA_013152105.1 Oligoflexia bacterium
CACCGACCATGTCGCCTGGCTGCGTGTCGAGGACGGCGATCTTGTCGTGGTCGGTGGACGCTCGGGCCAGGCGACGGCCGTGGTCGTCGACCAGGATATGGACCGCCTGGACCTTGTCGACAGTCCACAGGGCTGGGCCCGGGTCGACATCCTGCCGACGGTGCAGGACGACGTGCCCGGCGGCGACTGGGCAGGCGAGACCATCGCCGGCGGCCTTGGGCTGCTGCTGGTGATCGTGCTGCTGCTGGTGCTGCGGCGCGCCCTTGTCGGGACACCAGCCAAGGGGACCGTGGCCGCCGCCTCAAGCCGACGGTCGAAGCGCGCGCGCCTGGCACCAGTGATCCTCGCCGCGATGATCCCCGTGAGCCTGATCGGAACCTGGCCGATGGTGGTGGCAAGGGGCGCCCTGGTTCAGCGCAACTTCGATGGCTTTGGCAGTAGCTGGCTGTTGTGGAGCCTGTCCTCAGGCGTGCATTCCTTGCCCCGCCGCTTGGACACGGTGGCATTTGCGCTGGTCGGTGGAGTGATCGCCCAGCTCACCGACGCGGTCACGGCCTACCATCTGGCCACCATCCTGGGGGTCGCCCTGTCCTTTGCAGCCGCGGCCGTGGTTGCTGATCGGGTCCTGGACGCCGGTCGTCTGGGCGCGGTGGTCGCCGGCGTGGCCTACGCCCTCTGCCCCCTGGCGGGAACAGCGCTGGCCGAGGGCCACGGGGGCTGGCTCTTGGGCCCGGGTTTGCCGCTGCTCATCGGCGCCTTGCTCTCGCACGACCAGAGACGCCCGTGGCGAGATGCGCTGTTTGTCGTGTTGGCTGGGCTGCTGTGCGCCGTGCAGAGCGGCTACGTCGCCGTGATGGCCGGGATCACCGTGGTGGTATTGAGCATCGCCACGCGGCGCTGGCCGTGGCGGGTGCTGGTCCTGGGGCTCCCCCTGGCCCTGGCCTATGGTCTGGCGGTTCTGCCGGACGCCCAGGGTGACGTCGCGGGGGCCCGAAGCTGGGACGGGCTGGTCGAGCTGGCTTCGCTGTTGCCGTCCTCGGACGTGGCCACCCTCGATACCCTGCTCGGCCAGCCACCCGGTGCGGGCCTTCTGCTGCATCACGCCCGGCACGCCCTGGGCTTTTCCCTCATCGCCGGTGGCCTGGTCCTGCCCCTGCTGCGTCGCGACCGGGTCGGGCTGAGCCTGGCCGCCCTGGGGGGTGTCGGGCTGGCGCTGGCGCTGGGACCCAGCCTGATCCTGACCTGTGCTGAGGGCAGCCCGACCCTGCCCCTGCCGCTGTCCTTGCCGCTGCCCTATCGGTGGATGATCGAGCTGGCCCCACCCCTTGCGCTGTTCCGCTTTCCGGTTCGTTTCCTGTGGCTGTGGGTCGCGGCGGCCGCTCTGGGAACCGGCCGCAGTGTCGGCTGGCTGGCCCGCGGTGACCGGCTGGCAGCGGGGCTGCTGGCTGCCGGGGTGATCGCCGAGACCCTGCTGGTTGGGGCGCGCCCGTTCGAGGCCCGCACCACCCTGGCCAGCGTGCCCAGCGCCTACCAGGTGCTCCACGCCGACGATGTCGTCTACGACCTCTGGCCGCTGCACGCGCCTGACCACCCGCTGAGCCTGGAGCTGAAGGAGCTGAGCTGCTTTTACCAGGTGGCGCATGGTGCCTCGTCTCCCATCCCGTGCCTGGATGTCGAGGTCGATCGAGCCGAGCTGTACCGCCTGGACCGCGGCCTGGCCCAGCTCCTGGTGTCGGGCGCACCCGCGCCGCGGCGCGACCTGGCGGCCCTGAAGATCACGGCGGTGGCGTGGCATCGGGACGCCTTCTCGCCCGAGCTCCAAGAACGGGTCGGCCGCACGCTGCGGTCCTGGTTCGGCCAGCCGAGCGCAGAGAGCACCGACCACGGCGAGGCCATCGTGTTGTGGCGCCTGCACCCGGACGCGCCGTGACCGTCGCCTCGTCCAATAAAGTGGTCGCCATCGTGGCGGTCGCCCTGACGCTTGCCTGGCTGTGGCCGGTGTTGGACCAGATGGACACAGCCGCCCTGGGTAGCCCCACGGTCGACCTGCCGGCCATGCTGTGGACGCTGTGGTGGGGCGTTCAGCCCGACGGTGCGTCTCTGGTCAACCACCCCTTTGGTGGCGGCGACTTCTACGTGCTCGCGCCGATCAACCTGGAAGTGGCCCGGCTGCTGGCTCCCCACACCGTGCTCGCCCACAACGTGGCCTGCGGTCTGGCCGTCGCTCTGGCCGCGGTCGGTGGCGGCTTGTGGGGCTACCGCCTGGGGGGTGCCAACGGAGCGCTGATCGGCGCCCTCGGGCTGGGCACCTCGCCCCCCCTGGGCGCGGCGCTACGGGACGGCACCGGAGAGTTCGCGTGGATCGGCTTGCTGGCGATCGCGCTGTGGGCGTTCGACCACCTCTCGGACAGCCTGCCGGCAGAAGATGGACCCGCGCGATCGGTTCTGCGAGAGCTCACGCGGATCCTCGGCGCGGGCATGGCCCTGGCCGCATGCGCGCTGTCCTGCTGGTACTACGGCTTGGCCGCGGGCATCGGCGCGGGGATCGTGGCCCTGGTTCGGGCCGAGCGCCGGATTGCGCTGCCTCGTGTCCTTCTCGCGGGCCTGGTCGGCGTGCTCCTGGTCCTGCCGGCTCTGCACAGCTTTCAGGCCAGCGCGCTGGAGCCCCAGCGCCAGTTGGCACAGAGCCTGGTGGCCCATGTGCTCCATGGGGCGCAGGGTCCCGAGCCCGACCACGCCATCATCGCGCAGCCCCTCTTGGCTCGCACCCAGCTCATCGGCAACAGCGACACGCGCCAGGTGGGCTGGATCATGGGCCTGGGCTTGCTCTCCGCTTCCCTCTTGATCACGCGCTGGCGTGCCCAGCTCGGGCTGATCGTGGCAGGCGGAGTTGGGCTGATCCTCTCCTTGGGTTCGGCCACGCCCGGCGGCCTGCCGCTGCCCATGCTCTGGATCAACCGGGCCCTGCTGTGGTTCGGGAGCCCGCTGCACCTGCCCTTTCACCTGGGTGCCCTGACAAGCTGCGCTGTCGTCGGTGTCGCCGCCGCCGCGGTTCGTGACAGCCGGGCGCTCGCCCTGGCAGGGGGCGCGGCCCTGGTCGCGTCGCTCATTCTGCCCGGCAGCCCCTTGCCGGTCCCCGTGCTCATTGTGCCTCGGCCCGTCTGCCTGGCGCGGCTCAGTGCGGAAGACGGCGCCGTGCTGGACCTCCCCGGCGTGCTCTGGGATAGCCAGCGGGCCCTGGATGACGAAGCGCTCGCCCAACTGGTCCACGGCCGTCCGATCGCTCGTCTGCCGGTCTTTCCCACCAATCTGGTGCTCCACCAAGGCGTGAGCGCGGTGCGCAACACGGCTCTGCTTCGGATGATCGCTGGGGGCGCCCCCGTGGATCTCGCGGCGCGCCCTGATCTCTCGGATATTATCGCGCTCGGCTATCGCTTCGTGACCCTCGACATCAGGACCGCGCCACAGCTTGCCCCTGCATTGTCGGCGTGGCTGGGGCAGCCCTGGGCTAGCTGCGATCGCTTCCTTGTCTACCGCCTGGAGGAAGCTGCCGAAGACCTTGACTCGTCTCGAATTCCAAGCGGTCCACGATAGACTCTCCACATCATGGCTTCCTCTTGAGCCTTCGCTCCACAACGCACCCGCTCTCCAGGTCCTCGGTCCATCGGGGGTGGGCCGGCGGACCGGTCCGGGCGCTCCTGGTGCTCGCGACCTGGCTGCTGTGCTCCGTCGCGGCTCGGGCGGCCACGGACAGGGGCGCGGACAGGGGCGCGGACAGGGGCGCGGCGGGTGGTGCGGCGGCCCTGCCTGTTGCACCAGGCGGTGGTGACGGGCTGGTGGTGGTGGTGGCTGACCTTGCGGACCGCCTGGGCACCGGTCCGGTCATCGTCGTGGAGGGTGCCACAGTGCCGCTTCTCGATGACGGCCGGCCCCCGGATCTTGTGGCTGACGACGGGGTGTGGGCCGCGCTCTTGCCCCAGGTGTCTGGGCCGGCTGATGTCAGCATGTCCCTCCAGTCGGCGGGCGGAGCGGTCGAGTGGGACGACCACATCCCGATCGGGCCGGGGGTGTCACGGCCCGAGGTTCGGATTCTCGTGGAAGCTGACCGCGTCCGAGTGGCACTCCAAACGCGCCAGGCGGACCCCGGCGGCGCGGGTCCACCCCAGGCTGAGCAGGGCGCGTCGAGCCAGCCGGGGCCGACCCCTTCAGGGGTGAGCACCCGGTCTCGACTGGCCGAGGCGATGGCCTTTGGGACCGGTGCGCTCATCGTCCAGGCCTGCGTTGGTCTGCTGGGGCTGGCGGTGGGGCTGTGGGTCGGCTTGAGGCACGCCGGGGCGTCGCCGCAGCGGGTAGGTCCGGTAGCAGGGCCTCCCACAGACCCCGGTGTGATCCGAGTGCTGCGCCTTCCGGCTGGTCTGCAGACCGTGGTGCTCTCAGACCTGGCCTGCAACGCGCCGGGTGCCGCCCTGGTCGTGCCGGCTGGTCGCTGCCCGGACCTGCCCCGAGCGGGTCATATGGCCCGCCTTCCCGCGGACCGTCCAGCGGTCGAGACCGTGCTTCAGGTGGCGGCTGAGATGTCGCGCTTCGGTCCGCTGCGCTTGCTGGTGGAGGGCAGCCATGCGGTCGCGGCGCCGGCCGGGGATGAATCCCCATCGGCACCGATCCATGAACTCTGCGTCGGCACGCCCAAGGGTGTGGAGCTGGTGCTGCTGCTGTCGCCTGACGAACCAGATCCCAGTGTCGGATCGTCGTCTGCGACGCCGATGTTGCAAGCGGTTGGCG
>JAADHA010000521.1 GCA_013152105.1 Oligoflexia bacterium
TGGTGGTGCGTTTGCAGAAATCGCACCATGCGTCGCCCTCTCGGCCGGTCGCGCACTTCCGGCAGATCATGGCCAGATGGGTCTGGGTGGACTTCCGACAGAAGTCGCACCACTGGTCGTGATTGGATCCCTTGGCACAGGACTGACAGATCTGCGCGATGGCGATATGCGGGCCGCGCTTTCCGCAGAAGCTACACTTCTCCACAGGTTTCTCCTACTGTTCAACTGCTGAGGCTTGGCGTTCCTTGTCTTCCTCGTCTGCCCGGCGCTGAGCGTCCTTGGCCCAGTAGCGTTCGATGACATCGCCAAGCGGCTCAACATTTTCGGGCACCAAGAGACCGTTTGTGCCGCTGCGCAGCACCGCCCAGAAATCCACGGTCTTCGGCTTGCCGTGAAGTTCACTGTGTGAGAACCCGTAATGATCGGGCTGCGCCCTCTCGAGCTTCCTGATCTCCTTCGCCGTGACCTGCGACAGCATGCACTCGCGCCGGCCGACCTGCACCCGCAGGCTGCGCGTGTCCATGTTCTGTGTCAATGGCCGCACATCGACCTTCACTGCGTCAAGCTCGACGCCGCGTTTGGGGCAGTTGCGCTTGTCTACCCCCCACCAACCCCATCGTTACTACCCCCGAAACCCCGCATGGCATGGGCGATCAGCGCCGGCTTCATCCCCCACACCCCGGACGGCTCAAAACGCGCCGGGCTGATGCAGGTGTTGCAGTGTTCGCCCTGAGGGCCACACAGCGCGCGGGCGCGCGGGCTGTCGAGCAGGTCGCGCAGCGAGGCGTCACGCAGATTGCCCAAGGGACGGTCCCAGCGCTGACAGTCAACGACGTCACCGTTCGCGTCCAGGCTCACTGCGATCTTGGGCCAGTGGCAGCGGTAGCGGGGCTGGTCGGCCCGCCGCACGATCTGACGCATATAGGCCATGGAGTTCTGGATGGGCAGACCTTGTTTCTTGAGCGCGATGAGCTGCTGCCAGATGGGTACCTGGTCGGACCAGGGGATGACGCGGTCGACGTTGTCGACATCAAAGACATCATCGTTGCGAGCAGCCGGCGCGTCGCCCGCGGCGTTGGACGCGGCGCGCATGGGGTTGACGTACAGCCGCAGCCCCCGGTCGGCGCAGAGCTGGGCCATGGCTTCGACCTGGTCGGCGTTGTCGCGGCACAGCGTGAAGGAGACGAGCACGAAGAGGTCGGGACGAGCGGCACGAGCGGCGTCGATGCCGGCGAGGGCCCTGCGGTAGAGGCCGCGGGTGCGCCGCATCTGGTCGTGGTGCGGGCTGGGATGGTCCAGGCTGACATAGAGCCGATCGAGCCGCGGCAGCACTTCGTCCAGGCGACGCTGGAGCAGCATGCCGTTGGTGACCATGCCGACGATCAGGCCGTGCTGCTTGGCCAGCATCGTGATGTCACCGATCCGAGGATGGACGAGCGGCTCGCCGCCCCACAGGTGTACGTACTGGACGCCGACACCCACCGCCTGACCGTAGAGGTCGTCGATGGCGTCCAGGTCGAGCTCGGCCGGACCGCGCTTGCCGTGGCGAAACACGCAGTAGGGGCAGCGCGCGTTGCACGCTTCGGTGACGGCGTGCAGCAGCACAACGGGGTGGCGTCGGGAAAGTCGGCTGCGAACCAGGGCCTGGGCGATGCGGGTGACTTGTTGAAACTGGGTGAGTTGGGTCATCTTGGCGAGCTCCTGAATACATTCTGACCGGTCAGAATGTATCTGGCAAGGGAATTCGTCGACCAGGGGCGTCGCGATGCCCGCGCTTGCGTGGACGGCACGCTCCTCCACGGCTACCTCGCCCACCCCGCACCTCGCCCACCGAAGGATCCGCCCATGAGCACGCCCGCCACCGACTCGCCCAGCCCCGATATGCCCCACCGCATGCTCGGCCGCACCGGCCTGCAGGTCTCGGTCTTCTCCTACGGCTTCTGGGCCACCTTCGGCGTGAAACAAGGACTGACCAAGGACGAGGGCATCGAGAGGGCCAAGGACTGCCTGCGCACCGCTCGCCAGGCCGGCGTGAACCTGTTCGACAACGCCGAGGTCTACGGCAACCCCCGAGGCCAGGCCGAACACATCATGGGCCAGGCCCTCGCACAGCTTGTCGCCGAAGACCCGACGCTATGGCGTCGGTCCGACATCCTGGTGACGACCAAGATCTTCTGGGGCGGCGATGGGGTCAACGAGAAGGGCCTGTCTCGCAAACACATCATAGAGGGCATGGAGGCCAGCCTCGACCGCCTGCAGCTCGACTATGTGGACCTGGCCTTCTGCCACCGACCTGATCCCTTCACACCGACCGAGACAGTGGTGCGCGCGATGAGCGATGTGGTGCGCGGCGGCCTGGCGACGGCCTGGGGGACCAGCGAGTGGTCGGCCCAGCAGATCACAGAAGCTTGCTGGATCGCCCGGACGATGGGCCTGGAGCCGCCGCAGTTCGAACAGCCCCAGTACAATATGTTCCATCGTCAAAGGGTGGAACAGGAATACCACCCGATCTACCGGCAACCCTACGGCTTCGGCACGACGGTCTGGAGCCCGCTGATGTCCGGCATCCTGACGGGCAAGTACAACGACGCCATCCCGGACGGCAGCCGCCTGACCCAGCCCGGCTACGAGTGGCTGTGCAAGGCGCTACAGCAGCACCGCGACACGGGTGTGATCGACAAGGTCCGGGCGCTCTCCACCTACGCCCGAGACACGCTGGATTGCTCCATGGCCCAGCTCGCCCTGGCCTGGGCGGTCAAGAACCCCCACGTCAGCACGGTCCTGCTAGGCGCGACCCGACCTGAACAGATCACCGAAAACCTGGGCGCCATCGCGGTCGCACGCCGCCTGGACGACGTGCAAATGGCGGCCATCGAGCAGATCCTGGCGAACAAGCCCGACATCTATAGCGGCTACGGCGGGGCCGGCATGCGCTCGCTGGACACGCTGTAGCGTCGCGCCGGGACGCCGATCAACGACAGGACCGCTGGCCCTGATCGAAGCAGGTCCATGCCCGGTCCTTGGACACGCTGACCACCACGACCAGGCGACCCCCATCGACCGTGGTGGCCTGTACCTTGCACGGGCCGGGGACCGCGTTCGGAATCGTGACCGACAGGCCCGAGCCCGTCCGTCCGCCATGACAGGTGATGTCCATGCGGTCAATGGCGCTGTAGGTCGTCGTAAAGCTTAGGGTATAGGGCGGAGGATCTGGGGTCTCGGGGTCTGGAAGGTCAGCGACCGGCTGAGGTTCAGGCGCGGACTCGGGCGCGGGCTCGGCCACCGGAGGCTGAGGCTGAAGCTGGGGCTGAGGCTGAGGCTGGATCACAGGTTGCGCCACTGTGGGCACGGCCGCGACCGAGTGCGGCGACACGGCCCTGCGCTGTGTGCCCGGATGGGAGTCCGCCAGAGGGGCAACGGGGGCCAGATGCGGGGCCTGGGCGATCGGTTCGGAAGGCGCAACGATAGGGTCTACCGGGGTAACAGGCGGAACAGAGGCGGCTGGCGCCGACGCCGGAGGAGTGGCTGACTGCTGGGCCACTGCCGGATCCGTGTCCACAGCGGTCGAGGCATCGTCCCCGCCCGGCTGTCGCAACCACAGGGCGGCCAGCCCCAAACCCAAACCCAAACCCACGACCGCGAGCCCGATCACGACCGTGCCCAGCCCAACCCGACGGCGAGGCGGCCAGACCGCGGACAGTTCGTCGTCACCATCCAAGCCAGCAGCGTCATCGTAGCTGTCAACAGCAGGCTCACCAGCCCACTGCGGGGCGCCAGGCACCGACCCCGCTGCCGGACCGGGTACATCGATCGCCAGCCCAAAGGGGCGCGTGTCACCAGGGCCATCGCCATCCTGGGGCCCCAGGGCCGGCTCGGGGCGCAGGTCACTGACCCGACGCATCAGCGTGGACTCATCGTCGCGTTGGCCCTGAGAGATGCCGGTCTCAGACGTGGTCGGTCCCACCGCGTCGGCGACAGGAGGCTTGGCCACCGTGACCTCGGGCGGCGCCTCGATGAATTCCTGGGTTCGTTCCATCTCTTCGGTGTCGTGTTCTGGAACGTCCCGCGACTCGGGCTGCGCCAGGTCCGCCCCCTGGGCGTCTGAGGAGACGCCTTCGGGCTCTAGCCCACGAGCGGCGGATGGCGACCTTCCCAGCGTTGGCGAGGGACGCACCGGCGGAGGTCCGATCTCGGACGGATCCCCAGCCAGGCGGATCCACAAGCTGGGGATTGCGTTCTGGGCCCACGTGCTGAGTTCGGCCTGTGGCAGGCTGTCCGCGACCCGCGCCAGATCTACGGCCAGGCGCGGCAGAGAGGGGCGATCAGCCGGTGAGAAGGCCAGGCACTGCCGCATGATCGCCATCACCGACTCGGGCACCCGGGCGCCGGGTCGGGACAGGACCCGGATCAGGGCGCGGCGCACAACCGCGGCGTGGTGGCCTTCATCCGAGGCCGATCCAGGAGGCAGCTCGCCACTGAGCAACTCGGACAGCAGCGCGCCGATTCCATAGACCAGCGCCGGTCCATCTTGTCCGCCCTCGGGCGCGCCGTAGCCAGGCGGGGGAGGCAAGGAGAGTCCCACTGGTACCGCCCGAAAGCCCATGACCCGCAGTTCTCCCTGGCGCGAGATCAGGACGTGCCCGGGGGTCACGCCGGGGTGTACCACGGCGATGCCGGCCGAACCCGAGCCAGTCCAGGCGTCACCCACCGCGTCGACGACCGCCAGACCGACCTCGACGACGCCCCGCACGGGGACCCGCCGCCCC
>JAADHA010000623.1:0-5637 GCA_013152105.1 Oligoflexia bacterium
GATCGACGCACCAGGTGGCTGATCGCGGCCGCGCCGGTGACCGGGTCGAAGTCGCCCCCGTCCAACTCGACGCAGACGCTGACCGCAGGCAGGCCCAGGTGCAGGGCGCCGCACCACTGCGGTCGGCGGGCGATGCGCACGGAGACGGGTACGTCATCCTGGCCCTCGACCCCCCAGGCTGGGGTGGGCCCGGCCAGGTGCAGGCGCAGGTGGAGCTGTCCTCGACCCCCCAGACCGTCCGCCTCGGTCAGCGGGATCACCACCGTGTGCAGATCCGCCTGGCGCGCGGCGACCCGAGCGACGAACTCGGCGTCCGCGGCGCTGGACAGACTGCTGACGCTCAAGTTGTCGCGGAAGCTGGCCAGGGTCACGGCCTGGCCGGGCGTCAGGACCAGCAGGCGGAAGGGAAAGCGGTCGGGTTCCGCGGTCGGGCCCAGGGTCCGGGCCGTGTTGGGATCCACCCAGAACAGGGGGGTTCCGGCCGCCAGACCGCCGATGATGTCCAAGCTGAGGTCCGGCCGAGGCGCGACCTGGACCAGCGGGTCGGGGAGCGGTTCGGGCCGCGGACCCCTTGGGACGGTCGTGTGCTGGTCCGACTGCGGTGCGGCTTGCGCCGCCTGCATGGGTAGTGGGGGTGGTTCGTACTTCTGGCCGATCACCTGTCGGATGAGGCGGGTCGCGGTGGGCTGGAGAGCGTGCAGCATGTCGATGTAGCGGGCATCCTCGACGATGTCAGCCTGGTCGGCGGTCTTGCGAAGGTGGTCATCGCTGAGCACCCCGACCAGGTGCATGGGCTTGCCCTGTCGCGAGGAGAAGGCTCCGAGCTCGGGGACCGGCCGGGTCGTGACCCAGACCCCGCCGATGACGAAGCGCAGCCCCTCGTCTCGCCTTGCGCGCCGGCAAAGCGAGCACGCCACGCCGACCATCCAAGTCGAAGGGAGTGGCCTGGCGGGCGCCGAACACCTCGATCTTTCGGCGTGTGTGATAGCCGAAGGGGGCGCGATAGTTGAGCAAGATCGGCACCGGGCAGTACAGGCAGCGCTCCTCGACCAGACCCTGCTCCACCGTGAAGCCCGAGGCTCCAAAGCGGGTAAACCAACTGGTGGTGAACTCGACCACCAGGTAGCTGCCCTGGAAAGGATCTTCTGGCTGTCCCAGCACACCTTTTCCGCGTCGATCCAGGTCCATCCGCACCGTGCCGGGGCTGGTCCCGTCGCCGCTCTCGATGCGGAGCAGCTTGGGGCGGCGCTGGAGCAGGGCGTTGAGGGCGACGGCGAGCTGGACGACGTGGCGGGTCTCTGTGGCCGTGCGATCGGCGAAGAGGTAGTCGAACACGTTCTGAAGCTGGTCCGCGGTGAAGTTGCGTCCACCGACCCAGGCAAAGAAGAGTCGCTCCTTGGACACGTCGATGGCGATCCAGCGGGCACCGGCGAAGACGGCCGCTTGGACCAGCTCCAGGATGTACTCCTCGGGCCGACGCAGGGTGAACTCGCGCAGCTTCTCGACGGCCTTGGTGCGAGACAGCGTGAACCGTCGCCGCTCGACGAAGCGACCGGGGCTGCGGCTACGTTCCAGGATGCTGTCGAGCTGGGCGCTCATGGCTGCTCTCCGCGCAGTTCGAGGGTTGCGGCCTTCACCAGCCTGTCGAAGCTGTCCTCACCCTCGACGCCTTCACGCTCCAACACGGCCTGGGCCAGCCCAAAGGCCGCGGTCAGCGGACGCTCACCCGCCAAGACCACCTGGGCCAGGAAGTAGGGGTGGAGGCGGTTGATGAGCAGGGTGCGTCGCTGCAAGACGCTGGGGAGCCAGCGCCAGCGCCCCGAGCTGCGGTGGGACAGCTTGCCATCGGTGTTCGCCTCGACGATCAGCGCCTGGTCCGCATCGCCGGGAAGGACCGCCACCCCCAGGTCCAGGCGTCCGTCCACGCTCTCGCTGAGCAGTTCGCCGCATCTCTTGAGCAGCGTGGCTTCCTGAGGGCCGAGCTGGCGGAGGTCTACGTGTTGAGGGAGGAAGTAGAGCTTGTCGGCGCTCATGATCTGGCGGTGGGACTTGCCAAACGAGAAGAAGGGGCGGCGCCAGGTGGCAGCGAGCAGCTCGCGCAGCTCGACCTGATCATCGAAGAGCGGCACTCCCTGGGCATCGAGGGCGTCGGCGAGGGGCCCAGAACCGGGAAAGAGCAGGGTCGCGCCCTGTTCCGCGTAGGCCTGGTCGAGCTGATCGAGCGTCTGGGCCCGGCCACTGTGCGTGCGCAACAGCGGTGTCGTCCGAGCCTCGGCTAGCGTGACGTGGATCGCCGCCGTGTGGCACTCGACCGCGATGTGGTGATGCCAGCCTTCCAGCGACTCGCCGGCCAGAACCGCCTGGCCGACCCGCTCCAGCAGGGCCTTTTGGAGCAGGACGATGGCATCGCCGAGCACATCCATGGCCAGCTTCCAGTGCTCGTCTTGCAAGACGCTGTCACGGGTCAAGGTGTGTTCGAGGGTGTTGCTCTTGACCTTGAAGCGGAGGTGGCCGATGCGGTAGCGATGGTCGCCGAGCACGTCCTCGTTCTCGGTGTTCATCAGCGTGAGGCCACCGTTGTAGAAGCCGTAGCGAGGGCGCGAGGCCACGCCGACGACCACCTGGACGCCTTGGTCCTGGTGCGTCACGGAGAAGTCCGCGTCGACCGCCAGGGGACTGTTGATCTGCTCGGGGCCGCCTGCCGCTGGGGTGTCTGCGGCTGGGGTGTCTGCGGCGAAGTCTGCGAAGGGGTCGGCCGAGGCGGTGGTCGGCGTGGCGACGGTGGTTGTCTTGTCCCAGAAGGTGATCGGCGTGTCACTGTGTTCGCACCAGAAGTGCAGGATCCAGCGACTCTCGCGGACGAAGTGCGCCAGTTCGCTGCGCGGCATCCGCTTGAAGAGCGTGATCTGCGTGCCGGCGATGGGCGTCTCCACCGCGACCTTGTCGAAGCTGCGGTCCTGGTGGAAGAGCAGCTCCCAGCTCTCGCCGTGGCGACCGGTGCGCAGCAGCACGGCGTCGGGGTGGATCGCGAAGATCGACGTAAAGCCGATGCCGAACTTGCCGATCTTGGTGAGATCGTCTTCCTTGGTCGAGGCGAACATGCGGGTGAGCTGACGGTCGATGATCTCCTCGTCCATGCCCTCGCCCCAGTCGTCGACGTGGATCTCGAGCATCCCCTGGGCGCCATCTTGGGCGGTCGCATCGGGGGCCGTCGCGTCGGGGTCGTTGTAGGACAGCCACACGTCGACCCGCGGGGTGCCCGCGTCGATCGAGTTCTGGACCAGCTCGCGCAGAAAGTCGAGGGGCCGGGCGAACTGGTTGACCAGGTTTTCCAGGGCCTGCCCGGCGAGCCCCACCATCTCGGAGGGTGTTCCGGGCGACGTATCGCTCGGGTTCTTGAGGGGATCTGGCATCGGCAGAGGCTCCACGGCGAGCACGACAGGTGCTGCGAGCGAGGTGCAGCTTGCCACAGGTCGATGGCGCTGCGCGGCTGGTTAAGTCGTCCCTCTCACCACCCATCCACTGGGGGTCGCTGTGTACGTCCTGGTTGTCAACTGCGGTAGCTCTTCCATCAAGGCCGCGGTGGTGCACGCCGACAGCGGTCGCGCCGTCGCTGATCTGCACGCCGAGCGGGTCGGGAGCGCCCAGACCGAGATCCTGCTGGGCGGCGCCGCGGCGGATGTGCGGGTGGATGCCAGCGGATCGCACCAGGTCGTGCTCGCGGCCAGCCTGCCGGCCTTGCTGGGGGCCCTGCCGGCCGATGTCCAGATTCGCGCGGTCGGACACCGCGTGGTCCACGGGGGTGAACGCTACACCACGCCGACGGTGATCGATGACCAGGTCCAGGCGGGGATCGCCGCCCTCGTCCCGCTGGCTCCGCTGCACAACCCGGCGAACCTGGCGGGGATCCAGGCGGCGCGCACGGTCCTGCCCGATCTGCCCCATGTGGCGGTCTTTGACACAGCCTTTCACGCCACCCTGCCGCGGCGGTCGCGTACCTACGCCCTGCCCGCGGACCTGGCGGCCCGGCACGATCTGCGACGCTTCGGCTTTCATGGCACCAGCCACGCCTACGTCAGCCGTCGCGCTGCCGACTGGCTGGGAGAGCCGGTGGATGCCCTACGGATCATCAGTTGCCACTTGGGTAACGGCGCCAGCCTGTGCGCGGTCGAGTGGGGGCGATCGGTGGAGACCAGCATGGGCATGACGCCGCTCGAGGGGCTGGTCATGGGGACGCGCTGCGGGGATGTCGATGCCGGCGCGCTGATCGCCCTGGCCCGGGCCGAAAACCTGGATCTGGACCAGCTCGACGATCTGCTCAATCGCAAGAGCGGCCTGCTGGGGCTGTCCGGTAGCAGTCGAGACATGCGCGACATCGAAGCCAAGGCAGCGAAGGGTGATGATCGCGCGCAGTTGGCGGTCAAGGTCTTCGCCCACCGCGTTCGCAAGTACATCGGTGCCTATGCGGCGGTCATGGGGGGTGTGGATCTCATCCTCTTCACCGGCGGTATCGGTGAGAACAGCAGCCTGGTTCGCAACCACGCCGCCCAGCGGCTGGAGTTCCTGGGGGCCCACCTCGACGTGGAGCGCAACCGCGACGCCCGGGCCTCGGCCACCCAGCCGGTCGTCGAGCTCTCGGGGCCGCGCAGCCGCGTGCGGATCCTGGCCGTCCACACCGACGAACAGCACGAGATCGCCCGACAGGTCCTGGCCACGGTGCGGGCTGGTGCGGTCGGCAGCGACCGGACGATCCCCATCGCCGTGAGTGCGCGCCATGTCCACCTGACGACCGACGCAGTGGCGGCGCTCTTCGGGCCGGGCCACCGCCTCACACCGCGCAATCCGCTGTCCCAGCCGGGCCAGTTCGCCAGCGAAGAGACCGTGACCATCGTCGGTCCCAAACATTCGATCGAGCACGTGCGCGTGTTGGGTCCGGTCCGTTCGCGCTGCCAGGTGGAGATCGCGCGGACCGACGAGTTCGCCCTGGGCGTCGACGCACCGGTCCGCATGTCGGGCAAGCTGGACGGGACGCCGGGCGTGGTCCTGATCGGCCCCGCGGGCCGGCTGGAGCTGAAAGACGGCTTGATCTGCGCCCTGCGCCACATTCACATGACCCCAGCCGACGCCGAGGAGTTTGGGGTCAAGCATGAAGACGTCGTCGAGATCGCGGTGGACACTGCCGGTCGGGACATGGTCTTTCGCGACGTCGTCGTGCGCGTGTCCGACAAGTATGCGCTGGAGATGCATGTCGACACAGACGAGGCCAACGCGGCCGAGCTCAGCCGCCATGCCCAGGGCGAGCTGGTCCAGACCGACGGCGTGGCCCGGCTGGTGCGACGCCAGGGGTAGTGGCGGGCGTTGTCCATGGCCCTGGTTCCTGGTTCCTGAGGCATTGACAAGCGGCGGAGCCAGGCCCACGATCCTCTCGAGTCCTTGTCCCCCGGAGACACCATGTTCTTGCTCGGTGTGCTGCTTCTTCAAGGCTGCCCGATGACCCCGAAGCCGGTTGGGAGCGACTCCGGCGGCTCTGGCGACTCCGGTGGCTGCGAGGCTACGACCTGGTATGCCGACGGCGATGGCGACAGCTACGGCGACGCCTCGGCCTCCAACTCGGCCTGCGACCAGCCCTCCGGCTAC
>JAADHA010000623.1:5669-5979 GCA_013152105.1 Oligoflexia bacterium
AACCCAGGGGCGACCGAGGTCTGCAACGGGGTCGACGACGACTGCGATGCCTACACCGACGACGATGACTCCGACCTGGACACCTCGACGGCCGACACCTGGTACAGCGACAGCGACAGCGACCGCTACGGGGACTCCACGTCCTCGACTCTCGCCTGCGACCAGCCCTCCGGGTACGTCGCGGACGCCACCGACTGCGATGACGGGGACAGCGCCGTCAACCCAGGGGCGACCGAGGTCTGCAACGGGGTCGACGACGACTGCGATGCCTACACCGACGACGATGACTCCGACCTGGACACCTCGACGG
>JAADHA010000664.1 GCA_013152105.1 Oligoflexia bacterium
AGGCAGGGCGGGATCGCGCCTGCGGGCCAGATCCAGCGTACGAAGGTGGGCGATCCAGGCCGGGTCGTGCTTGCCCTCCAGCCGGTAGCGGTAGTGCTTGGCCTGGCCCACCGTGCGGGCGAAGACCGACATCGGCACGGGCACCGCGACACAGGCCAGCAGGCCGTCCTCGCGGGGATCCGCCAGTTGCCTCAGCCCTTCCGCCAGGCGGTCGCTGGCGAGATCCTCGTGAAGCCAGCAGGTGGCCAGGTTCTCGACCGCGTGGACGCCCGCGTCGGTGCGGGCGGCGAAGATCAGCGAGCGCGCTCTTCCGCCGAAGGCCGCCTCGACCCTGGCCCGCACGGCGTCCGTCACGGTGGGCAGGCCGGGCTGGGGAGGCACCCCGCGAAAGCGGCTGCCCTCGTAGGCCATGCGGACAAGGAGCTGGGTGCGAGGACCACGGATCATGTGCGCCTGATAGCTCGCGCGGGCTAGACCTTGGAAGTGAATCGAGACCCCTACCAGATCCTTCACCGTGCGGGCGGTGGCCCGGGCCGCCGGGTGGCCGGCCTCGGGGTGCTGTGTTTCTCACTGGGGGTCGGTGGGGTCGCGTGGCGCATGCGGCACCCCGTCTCCATGGTCGTGCTCGCGGTCTCCGTGGCGCTGCTGGTGATCGGTGCCGTGCTGCTGGCGGTCACAATCCTCCGGCCGCCCGCTCCCCTCTCCGGTCTCGAAGCCAGGCTGCGGTCACAGCCCGAGACCATCGTTCGAGCCTGGCGCCAGGGATCACGCCCGGTCCGGCCAGGCGCCCGCGTGCCCGAAATGCAGCGCGCCGTGATCGAGGCGGACGACGGTACGACCTGGATGATCGATGGCAAGCGTGGCCAGGTCTCGAAGATCCTGAGCCTGGTGGCCAGTCGCTGCCCCGACGCCGAGGTGCGAGGGCGCTGACCTTCGTTTTCCAGGTTTCAGGTGCTATTCCATTCCAGGTGCCAGGCATTCGCAGTTAGCATTTTCTCCGCACCGACCCGCCAGAGACAGCCCAATGGTTGGGACCGGAGCCGCTGGACGGTCCAGACGGAGTCAGGACGCCAAAGCAACCGACGCCTTGGAACTGGGAACGCCGGCCGCCTCGCCCGCCACCCTCGGCCCGGCGGCGGCGGCCCGGGGGCACTCATGGAGCCTCCACTCGTGCCACCAGCCAGGCCGACCAGGCCCCGCGAGGTGCTCCCAACCTGGTGGGTCCCGCGCCGCGCCTGCAGGAAGCCGCCCGGCTCCAGACGAAGGGACCCCATCGCCACAACAGCCTGCCGGGCTAAGCTGGCCCTCG
This sequence comes from Oligoflexia bacterium, assembly GCA_013152105.1. Lineage (GTDB taxonomy): Bacteria > Myxococcota_A > UBA796 > UBA796 > UBA2385 > UBA2385. The sequence continues at coordinate 1,310 of JAADHA010000664.1, forward strand.
CCAAAACAGGACGGATCGGGGCATGTCAACCAGCACCTCTCTCGGCGGACCTTTTCGCCCCGCCCAGTCGACCGCGACCGATCCGGTGGCCTGGCTCGTTGACTGTCACGCGCGCATCGAAAAGGTCGTGGCTGGACTCGGCGCCCTGTCTCGTGCCGCGCTGGATGACCCGCGCGCCGCGGTGACGGCCCAGGCCTGCCATCGTTACCTCCAGCTCGCGCTGCCCCTGCACGCCCAGGACGAAGACGAGTCCTTGGTTCCGCCGCTGCTGGCGGCCCCTTCGGGCGCGGCCTTGGGTGGCGCGCTCGACCGCATGCAGGCTGAACACCAGCAGATCGTGCTTGCGCTGCCGGGGGCCCTGATCTTGCTCGATCATGTCGTCAATGGGCTTGCGGTTGGCACCGGCGAGCTACATGATCTCGCAGAATGGGCCGATGGCTTGCTGCTACCTCACATTCACCACGAAGAGCAGGTGATCCTGCCTGCTGTGGGGCGGCTCAGCCCCGACATCCTCGACCAGATCGCCCGGCAGATGCGCGCCCGTCGCGCCACACCGGGCGCGGCGGAGACCCGATGAAACTCGACGGCCTCGTAGACCACATCCTCGACACCCACCACGCGCTGCTGCACCGCGAACTGCCCCGCCTCAACGCCGCGCTGGTGGACGCCCCGGACGCGGTGCGCCAGCCGTGGGCGGCCCTGTCCTCGCTGATGCAGGACCACATGAACAAGGAAGAGCTGATCCTCTTTCCGGCAGCAAAGGCGGTCGCTGCGGGCGACGTGGACGCCGGTCGCGAGCTGCTGGGTCCAATCGAGCAGATGCGCCAGGACCACCATCAGATCCGACGGATCGAGGCCGAACTCCGCGATGTCGCGGACCAGGCGGGTCCCAACGCGGCGGCGATCATCGCCGTCTTGGACGACCTGGCGGTACACGCGGCGACCGAAGACGACCAGCTCTTTCCCAGGGCTCTGGCGACCTGGGCTGTGCTGTCCGAACCCGGGCTGGATCGGGTCGGTCGACTGATCGTGGACACGCTGGCCGATGCCTGCGCGGCCGCCCTCGAAGACCACGTGCGGATCGATTTGGCGATCGACGCGCTCCAGGCGACCGACCCGGCCGGCTCGGACCCGGCCTTCACCGTCCTGGCGGTCGAAGCACGGTCGCACATGGGCCTGGAAGAGAACCGCCTGTACCCACAGCTCTTCGCGCTCGCCAGCGTTCGCCTGCCCCAGGACCCGAACTGGCTGTCGATCCTCCACGAACTGCCGCTTGAAGGCAAGGCCGTGCGGGAATGGACCGAGACCTTGCGCCAAGCCCTGCCGACCCGCTCCGACGCGTTGGACGGGCTCCTGCTGGCCATCGAAGCCCACGGCGACCTGGAACAACAGCACGTCTTTCCCCTGGCCCTGGCTGCGGCCTCGGCCTTGCCCGAGGCCAGCGACGCGGCTCCGGCTGCCACCCCGGCTCCGGCTCCGGCCCCGGCTGCTGCTTCCGACCACCATCCCCAGCAAGTCCTCCGCCAGACGCGGGGCCGGTGCTCGACCTGCCTGCTGGACGTGCCGGCGGCCGTGGTCATCACACAGGGCCAGGTCCTGCTCCAAAAGACCTGCCCCGAACATGGCGTCACGACGGAACTGCTGTCGCGCTCGCCGGACTACTGGGCCGACCTCGACACCTACTTCTTCAAGGTCAATGGCCAAGCATGGCCTCAGCGCGACTTCATGGTGCGCCTGACCGAGCAGTGCAACCTGGACTGCCCGATCTGCCTGGCCAAGGCCAACTCCGAGGACACGCCCGACATGGACCTGTCGGGCCTCGAAGCTCTGCTGTCCGAGCGACGTGGGATCAAGGTCGACCTGCTGGCCGCCGAGCCCACCCTGCGCGAGGATCTGCCGGAGTGGATCCGACGGGTCAAGGCATCGGGAAACATCGCCGCCCTGCACACCAACGGCATCAAGCTGGCGGACCCTGCCTATGCCCGGATCCTGGCGGACGCGGGCGTGGATGAGGTCTTCCTGCAATTCGATGGCTTCGACGATGACGTCCATATGCAGCTTCGAGGGGCACGCATGCTCAAGCGCCGGCTAAAGGCGCTGGACAACCTGCGCGACCTGGGCATCGCCACCAGCTTGATCGTGGTGGTGGCCCGAGGCCTCAATGAAGAACAGGTGGGAAAGGTCTACCGCTTCGCCTTGCAGCCCGAGAACAGCCACGTCCGCGAGGTCTTCTTCCTGGGCCTGCGGGTCCTTGGCAGCACTCGCTACGCCCAGGCCAAGGCCGCCGAGGGGCAAAGCATGGCGGACCGGGCGCTGATGCCGGACGCGATCATCGACCTGCTTTGTGCGCAGGAACCCGAGATGCAGCGGGATGATATCCGGCGCTTCAACAAGCTCTACTTCGCAATGCTGAGCGCCTTCAAGGTTCGCAAGTGCCTGTATGTGCAACACTACCTGGTTGCTCGCGACGGGGCTGGCCACGCCACGACGGTCTCCAAGCTGCTGCCCATGGATCGCGTCGAGACCCTGTGTGATCGCTATGCGGCCCGCCTGGAGCGGCACCCGACCCTGGCGCGCGCTCGTTTCCTGGCCGGCCTGGCGGCGCTGGGTGTGCGGCGCGAGACCCTGGGCATGCTGTTCGACATGGTGCAGCTCCAAGCCCTGTTCAAGACGGGCATGAACCTGGAGCAGGTCCCGCGGCGTTTCCTGTTGCTGGGCTTCATTACGGCCTGTGACCCGCAGAATTTCGACGCCCAGGTGGCCATCAACTGCGGCAAGGGCGAACTGTCGGTGGACGGCGGCTTTGTCGACAGCGGCGCGGTCGCCAACGTGGACCGAGAGCTGCGCTTCGATGCCGCGGACACGCTGCCGGGTGCGGCACGGCGCAAGCGCTGACGGCCCCAAGCCTGGGGCGGCCTGGGGCGAGCGCCCAGAAGTCCTGGACCACCCAATAATGCGTCGCGGCGCGCACATTGCGGGCGCGATCCCCCCTCCGGAAAGGGGCGCCCGGCGGTCCGAGCAATGGCCTTGCTGTACCGCCAGCCCCCCGGGATCCTGAAGGTCGCCGTCTCAGGTGTCCCCGTTCCTGAAGGTTTCGACGATTTCGGCGAACCACCGAACCAGGGAACAGGCACTTACGCCATCGAACACCGCAACGGAGGCCGGATCGTTCAGGATCGGGCGGGGTTGACCGGCCCACCTTCAGAATTCGGGGGACCTGAACGGCGCGCAAGACAGCAGCACCAGCGTTCTCAGGAAGCGCGCAGGACGCCGGGTCCCAGGCTGATCAACCAGCCCAGCAGTGCAGCGCCCAGCAGGCCAGCCGGCAGAGCGTGGATCCACAACGGGTCCACAACGCCCAAGAGGGGCAGCACGGCTCGGGAGATCGCGGCGAGCTGAACCAAGGCGATGATGACGACGCCACCAGGGCCCAAGCGCAGCCCCACCGCGGACGACTCGGATGGAGAATCCGATGAGCAAGGTCGTCATCCCCCCGATCGTCCAGAGGTGACGCGAGAGCATGCCAACCGGAGCGCCGTTGAGGGCCTGGACCGCGTCAACCAGAGGTGCCGCGATCAACCAGACCACGCCCAGGTGGAGCACGCCGATCATGGGTTCACGCCAGGTCTGGTCGGGGCGCCAGCCGACCCACTGGCGCAGCAGCACGGCCGCCAGGCACAGGTCCGCCGCCGCCACGGCGACGTGGGTGTCTCGAAGCGCAAGTCTTGCCAGCACGCTCAACAGCAGGGCCGGCATGAAGCCGGGGCTTCGGCCTCCGCTATAGCTTGGGAAGCGCTTGCGACTGAAGAAGGGCAGGACGCGGTCCAACAGCAACAGGGCCATCGGGACCAGGAAGCCGATCACGCCGATCTCTGCTGCCAAACCCGGAAACCAGGGCCAACTCAGAAGCCCCGCCGCCGCCAGGACCAAGGCGATGGGCGCCCCCGCGGACGTGCCGTCCCACTGCCGGCGCAGCGATGGGATGGCGATGATCGACGCCCAGGTGGCGACGGGGACCCACAGCAGCGCGCCCACCGCGACGGCGGCCTTGCCGTGTCCCGACAGGCCCAGGCTGACGAAGACGATCTGAACCAGCGCCGTGGCCAAGACCGCGCGCGGACTGGGCTGGGCCGCGTCGTTCTGTCGCGGAAAGGCCGTGAAGAAGAAGCCCAGAACCGCGGTCCCGAGGAAGCCCCAGACGAAGACCAGGCCGTGCAAGGACACGGTCATGGCCGTGCCCTGGCCCTGCAAGGCCAGCGTCCAGACGACGAGTCCGGCCAGACCCAGCACCATCGCGAGCGGGAAGAGCGGGCGGTAGGGCTCGCGGCTAAGGTTGGCCAGGCGGGTTGTGGGCGCCACGCGGACTCCATGGACTCACGGGTCTGCTAAGAGGTTCGAGCCTGCGGCGCTCTTGCCATGCGGTGGGCTTGCTCTCTCATCCTCCGCTCATCCTGCCGTTCTACGATAGTGTGACCCGATCACGCTCGGATAGGAGCGTGGTTCGCTCAGCTCATCCCCGCGTGCTGGGCGGCCCTTCATGCCATCGCGAGTGTGCTGCAGACTGTGAGCGACACCGTGGACACGCCCCAGTCGACATCCCGCCTTGAGGTCATCCGCAAGCTCGGCCGAGGAGGCATGGCGGATGTCTACCTCTGCCGGATGGGAGGGGTTGGCGGCTTCGAGAAGAAGCTGGTCGCCAAGGTCGTGCGCCCCGAG
>JAADHA010000667.1 GCA_013152105.1 Oligoflexia bacterium
CGGTGACCGGACCACCCTGGGGCAGGTCGAGGTGAAGCAACTCGGTCCCTTCCTGGCCGGGGCAGGGCCAGGCGATCAGGGTTCGCCCACCTGGACTGCTGGCCGCCCACCAGACCCCCACGACCGATGAGGGCACGACGATGGGGTAGTGCTCGGGCTCGGGCGGGGGAGAATCAGACCCCAGCAAGCCGCAGCCCAAAGAGGCCAGCCCCAGACCGCTCGCGACCAGACCAACTCGCCACCGCATCACCGCTCCGGGTTGTTGTCAGTTGGCCCGTGTAGCACGCCGCCGCACTCACTCAAACTCAACTCGGAAGAAGCAAACGCTTTGCCAGGACCCGGCGCGTGAAGCGGGCCCGCAGATAGAAGCCACGCGGGCTGGTCTGGGCCCACTCGCCCTCGCTGTCGAGGACCCAGACACGATCCTCGCCATGAGCACCCTTCTGGCGAAGCTGAAGCGCGGCGCCATGCCGGGCACCCAGATCCCAAACCTCGCCCAGATCGATGCGCTCGGTCAGGCCCTGGTAGTCCGCGCAGAGCAGGGCGTCCTCTTCATCGTCGGGGGTCCACAGCACGGGGGAGCCCACGATGCGATCCCCTGGAGCGCTGCCTTGCGGGACCACGATGGGGATCCAGAGCACCCGCCGGAGCTTCTTGCAGACCCAGCTCTGCCGCCACTCTCGGGGCATGGAGCCGTCGAGAGGCGCGGTGCAGACATAGGTGCTCTCCTTGGGTACACCGCGGATATCCACCGGAATGCTCTTCAGCTCGACCCCGATCTTCGGAAAGTCCGGGATGGGATGAGAGCTGGCGGTCGCCCCCAGAGCCTGCTCCAGGAGCAGCCCGATCCAGCCCTTGGCACGACGCAGGTCCCTGGGCACGAGGACTCGGCGCTCGGCCGCGAGCTGACCCAGTCGCTGACCGGCCAGGGCCTGGGCCCGCTGGAGCAGGATCGCCTCGCTCTGCGGTGGTGAGGCTGGAGGGATGAAACGCATGCACGGCGCAGTAGCCCGCCAGGCAAACTCAGTGTAGGGTGCGCGCCGCGCCGCACTCTCCTTGGGGTACCTGTGTTCCTTCCCTCGCTCAGCCTCGCCCTCATGCTCGGTGCCGCCTGCTCGGACTACAAGCTCCACTCAGGAAACACCGGAAACACCGCCACCGACAGCGGAACGACCGGGACGACCGGGACCACCACGACCCCCGCCGCCTGCTCTCCCGACAGCTACCCAGCCCAGGCCGTGAGCATTGACGACACCTGCCCCAGTGAACCCGAGGGCGGCTTCACACCGATCATCGAGTGGAATTACGGCAACAGGAATTGCTTGGCTCAGCCCATCGTCGCCGACCTCGACATGGACGGCATGCCCGAAGTCATCATCAACGAGACGGGTCTCATCGCGACGACCGGCGACCTCGTCGTGATGCACGGGGACGGCAGCGGCGCGATCTGGCAGGACAGCTCGGCGAACCTGGGCTACGGCTCTCCCGTCGCGGTCGGAGACATCGACGGGGACGGCTACGGCGAGATCGTCGCGGTACGCGAGTACAGCAATTCCCTCTTCGGTGTCGGTGAATATTCCGTGCTGCTGTATGAGCACGACGGCGGCATCCGGTGGGAGAGCGACCACTTCACGGGCTCGGACTTCGACTACGCCACCGCCCCGATCATCAGCGATATGGACCACGACGGCAGCCCCGAGATCATCGTCGGCCGCGTGATCCTCAACGCCGACGGCACGACGCGCGGTGTCGGCACCCACGGACGCGGCAGCTACGGCATCACCTTTGGGATCAGCGAGTCCAGCGTCCCGGCCGTGACCGACCTCGATCTGGACGGTCAGGAAGAGGTGATCGTCGGTGACGCCCGCTACGACATCGACGGCAACGACCTGATGTACGACCCCAGCCAAGAAGACGCGATGATCGGCATCGCCAACCTGGACGACGACCCCGAGGGCGAGATCATCGCGATCAGCTACGACACGATCCGGGCCATCGACACCGATGGCAGCATCATGTGGGGGCCCATCACCATCCCGTCCGCCAACATCCTGGCCACACCGGCCATCGCCGACATCGACGGTGACGGCTACCCAGAGATCATCACGGCCGGCGGAAACCAGATCATCGCCTTCAACCACGACGGCACCGAGCTCTGGTCCGCTGCGGCCCACGACGAGAGCGGGGCCAGTGGGGCCAGCATCTTCGACTTCGAGGGGGATGGGATCCCCGAGGTCGTATACATCGATGAGATCGAGATGATCGCCTTCGACGGGCCGACGGGCGGCATCAAGTTCTACACGACCGAGCACGCCTCGGGCACCATGTTCGACTACCCCACCATCGCCGATGTCGACGCTGACGGCCACGCCGAAGTGTTGGTCTGCCACCAGGGCTACGGCACGACCATGTCGGTCTACGGCGAGCTGACCAACACCTGGGCCGACGCGCGTAATCTCTGGAACCAACACGCCTACAGCATCACCAATATCAATGATGATCTGTCGATCCCAGCGACGGCCGAGCCGAATTTCACGACCCACAACACCTGGCACTCGGCGATCTCGGTGGACGAGGACATCTCCGGCGTGGACCTGCAGAGCGAGGTGCTGGATGTCTGCCTGGACGACTGTGATGAGGGCCGCGTCTACGTCACGGCGCGGGTCCTCAACCGCTCCGAGGTCCAAGTCGAGGCGGGCACGACCCTGTCGCTGTACGCCATCGTCGGCGGCGCCCAGCAGCTCCTGGACACGCAGACCGTCCCCGACGTGATCCTGCCCGGCTACACCAGCGCTGGGATCGTGTTTGTGGCCGACGCCGCCGACCTGGCAGCCGCCGAAGCGGTGCTGGTCATGGCCGACGACGACGGCACCGGCACCGGCGTCCTCGATGAGTGCAGCGAGGACAACAACGACTTCTGGTTCGATGGGCCCTTCTGCGAGTAGCCACCCCGACCAAGCCCACCCTGGATCCATCATGCTCGCGCTCGCCCTGCTGATCGCATCGCCGGCCGCTCAGGCATGGAGCCAGCACTACCTGCTGACCGACCGGGCGCTCGACACACAGAATCTCGCCTGGCTCGACGAGACCGGACCGGACTTCGATCAGGCGGGGCGCGCGACCCGCACCGTGCTGCGCCTGGTCGGCGCACAGGCCGCGCTGGAGCCCTGAGTGCTCGAGTCAAACCTGCCAGCCCATCGACGGGGGATCTTGCGTCTGCTCGCCGGGCCGCTCCTCGCGGGACTGGCCGCGGCCATGACCGCCGCGGCGGGACAGCCCATGCCCGCGGTCCTCACCGCGGCGATCACCGGTCTCTGCGCCGCGTGGTGGGTCCTGGAGCCGATCCCGATCGCGGCCACCTCGGTCGTGCCCTTCGCGGCCTTTCCCCTCCTGGGGATCCTCGACGATAAACAGGTGGCGACCGCCTATGGCCACCCCCTGGTGATGCTGCTGATGGGGGGCTTCATGCTCTCCGCGGCCATGGCGGCCAGCGGCGCTCACAAGCGGCTGGCGATCGGCATGGTGCGTCTGGTCGGAGGAGGACGGCGCCGACTGGTGCTGGGCTTCATGCTGGCGACCGCGATGCTCAGCATGTGGATCAGCAACACCGCCACCGTCCTGATGTTGCTCCCGGTCGCCCTGGCCGTCTTGGAGGATGACGCGGACAGCGACACCCTGGCGCTGCCGCTGCTGCTGGGGATCGCCTGGGCAGCCAGCATCGGCGGCATCGGCACCCCGGTGGGGACCCCTCCCAACATCGTCTTGCTCGGCATCTATGAAGAGGTCAGCGGGATCGAGGTGGGCTTCTTGGACTGGATGCGGATCGGCCTGCCCGTCGTGGCCCTGATGCTGCCCCTGGCCTGGTTCCTCCTGGTGCGCCGCCTGCCCCGAGGGCGCAGCAGTGTGATCGCCGTCCTCCCACCGATCACCAGCCACGAGCGTCGGGTCCTGGCGGTGTTCGTGCTCACGGCCTTGGCCTGGGTCACGCGCTCCGCGCCGGGGCCGGGATGGTCCGGCCTGCTGGGAATCGAGGGTGCCGGCGATTCCACCGTCGCCTTCGCTGCCCTGGCCCTGCTCTTCGTCCTGCCCTCGGGGGGACCAGACCGCGGGGCCCAGGGCCGCGCACTTCAAGATCGACTGCTCTCCTGGGACGAGGCCCGACTCATCCCATGGGGCCTGCTGCTACTCTTCGGCGGCGGCATCGCCATCGCTCGTGCATTTCAGGCATCGGGGCTAGGAGACGCCATCGGCCACGCCCTCGCCGGCCTGGCGGACCTCCCGACCTTCGCACTCACCCTGCTGATCTGCCTGGCGGTGACCTTCATGACCGAGATCACCAGCAACACGGCCACCACCACCCTGCTCATGCCGGTGCTGGCGGCGGCGGCGACGACCGCCAAGCTGGATCCGGCGACCCTGATGGTGCCCGCCGCGGTCAGCGCGAGCTGCGCCTTCATGTTGCCAGTCGCCACGGCCCCAAATGCCATCGTGTTTGGGACCGGTCGGGTCCCGATCACCGAGATGGCACGCCGCGGCCTGATCCTCAACCTGATCGGCGCACTGGTGATTGCGGCGGTCTGCACAGTCTTGTTGCGCCATGGCATCGTCTGATCTGTCCTCCAAGCTGAACCTGGCGCGTCCGATCCTGGCAGCCCTCACTGCGCTGCTGGTCCTGGAAGTCGCTGGCGTGGGACTGTCGGGTCCGATGAGCTCCTTCGCCCTGGGCTTGCCGCTCCTGGCCCTGTTCGCGAGCT
>JAADHA010000546.1 GCA_013152105.1 Oligoflexia bacterium
CAAGCCGCGGACCGAGCGTCGTCGTGGCGACCGCGAGGCCACTGACAAGATCGTGATGCCCCACCTCAAGGACCCGATCCGGCTGGCCCACAACCGCCCGGCCTTGAACATCCTGCAGGCGATCCGCGACGAGAGCCACAAGACCGCGATCGGCTACCATCGCAAGGTCCGAAGGCGTCGCAAGCTTGGCAGCGCGCTCGACGATCTGCCCGGGGTCGGCGTGTCACGCCGCAACGCGCTGCTCAAGCACTTCGGCAGCACCAAGGCCCTGCGTCGGGCGACGGTCGCCCAGATCGCCGCGGTGGACGGCTTCGGCCCCAGGCTGGCGGCGCGCGTGGCAGATGCCTTGGCCGGGGACCAGCCGCGGACTCCTGGTGAGGGCAAGGGGGACAAGAGTTAAACGGCGCCATCAAGGGTGTCTTTTCTTTGGTACACTTCCAGGCGCACTCTCTCCATCGGAGCCGGCCATGGTGATCACCTACCTGTCGCTTCTCATGCTCGCCTGTGCTCCGACCAGCTCGAAAGTCGGGAGCGGGTCCATCAGCGGAACCGGTGGCGGAACTGGCACGAGCTCGGACGGAGCCGCGACCACCGGGCTCGAGACGGACGGTGGCACCGCGGACGGTGGCACCGCGGACGGTGGCACGGACAGCGGCTTGGACGGCGGGGGCACCGACAGCGGTACACCGGACGGTGGGACGGATGGGGGCACGGAATACCTGGACCTCGACGGTGATGGCGTCACCCCTGCGGACGGAGACTGCAACGATGGCGACGCCGAAATTGGCCCCTTCGCCGACGAAGGCGACATCGCCGACGGTGTGGACCAGGACTGCACGGGGACGGCGGACGACCGGCTGGTCTGCCCGGACGGTGTCGCGGACTATCAGCATATCCAGCAGGGGATCGACGATGCACCGATCGACTTCGTGCTGCGGATCTGTCCAGGCGAGTACGATGAAGACCTGGCGATCGTTCAGCGCGTGACGCTGGTCTCGACCGATGGGGCCGATGTCACGATCGTGCGTGGCACGGGCGCTGGCCCCGTGCTGCAAGTCAACTCGGTGCCCGAGGGCCCGTCGGGCCAGGTGGTCGGTGTCCAGGGCCTGACCCTGACTGGCGGCCAGGCGGTTCGGGGCGGAGGATTGCTGGCGATGGGCTCGTCCATCCTGGTGCAGGACGATGTCATCGACTCCAACCTGGCCAGCGATGCCGGCGGTGGTGCCTGGCTGGAGAACTGCTTTGGGTCAATCATCGGGACGACCGTGTCGAACAACACGGCGGACCAGGCGGGGGGGCTGGGCGTGTGGGGCGGTAGCGTCGAGATCCGCGGGAACACGGTACAGTCGAACACCGCGACGACGACGGATGAGACGACCTTCAGCAGCGGGAGCGGTGGGGGAGGGCTGCTGGTGTACGGTGACGGCCCCATCCAGGACAACACCATCGACGGAAACCAGTCTGGTTATAACGGAGGGGGTCTCTACCTGTTGTATGGCGCGGGCCAGGTCACGGGTAACACCATCAGCGGGAACACCTGCAGTGAGGACGGGGCAGGAGCCTACTTCAACCAGGTCACGGCCACGGTGACCGACAACCTCTTCTACGAAAACCTGGCCAGCGACGACGCGGGAGGGCTGCGCTGCTACATCTGTTCAGCCACCTTCACCGGCAACCAGTTTCTGTCAAACCAGGCCGCGGATGATGGGGGAGGGATGAAGGCATCGCACGCCACGAACCTGATCAGCGACAACTGGTTTGAGGCCAACCAGGCGGGGGACGCGGGGGGAGGACTGGAGCTGGACAATGAGACCTCGGATGTGAGTGGTTCGACCTTCCTGGACAATGTCGCATCCCGCGGCGCGGGCATGCATAGCTGGCGAAGTCAAGCCGAGCTGAAGCTGGAAGATCTGTACTTCCAAGGCAATCAGGCATCAACCTGTGGCGGCGCCATGCAGCTCGACAACGACTCCTATCTGGTCAATGCCCTGCGGATCACTGCCGTGGACAACACCTCGGTGGATGGCGGCGCCGTGTGTACGCTGGCGGTCGAACAAGACGATGGCACGATCGACGACACGCGTCTGGTCCTCACGGCCTCGCTCCTGGCGGGCAACCAGGCCAGCGATGACGGTGGGGCGGTCTTCCTGCGGTCGGCGGATGTCTCGCTGGTCAACGTCACCATCGCCGACAGCGTCGCGGGCAGCGCGGCGCTTTATCTCAAGGACGGCGGGGTGGAACTGAACAACACGGTGATCTCCGGCACCAGCGGCGGCGTTGGGATCCAGGTCGAGTCGGGCGAGCTCGATGTCACCTCGTCGGACCTGTGGGACAACGAGGGCGGCCCGGTCAGCGGGACCTCGGACCCGACCGGCGACGACGGAAACCTGGGGATCGACCCCAGCTACGTGGACTCCGCCAGTGGAGACTACAGCCTGGATGTTGGCAGCGGCCTCATCGACCTGGGGGATCCCGAGATCTCGGACACCGATGGGACGCGCTCGGATATGGGCTACACCGGAGGCCCCGATGCAGGCTGATCTGGGCCCTCTGGCCCTGCTTGGACTGTTCGCCCTGGCAAGCTGCCAGCCGGCCAACACCGGCAAGCAACCGGCAACGACGGGGGCGACGGGCGGCACGAGCCCGACGACCACGGATGGCGGTGGAACGGTGACCGGTGACACCGGCACCGATGCTGGGACCGCAGGGGACGGCGGTACGGACACGGGCACCCAGGTCTTGCCGGGGCAGACTGTCTACATCAACGAGTTCATGGCGGATAACGCTCGGATCCTGCAGGACGAGAGCGGGGAATTCGTCGACTGGGTGGAGCTGTTCAACGCGGGTGATGAGGACGTCGACCTGGCTGGTTGGACCATCACCGACGACCTGAGCCAGCCAGACAAGCACGTGCTGGGCGACCTGCTGTTGCCGGCCGGTGGCCTGTTGGTCCTCTACGCCGACGGTGACACGGACTATGGCGTCCTACACCTGGGTTTCTCGTTGCATGCGGACGGCGAGGAGCTGGGCATCTACGACCCGGACGGTCGGCCCATCGACCTACTCTCCTACGACAGCCAGCTCCAGGATGTCTCGGCCGCACGGGCATGGGACGGCAGCGCCACCTGGTCCATGGGTTGGCCCGCGACGCCGGGCACCAGCAACGGCGCGGGTGATCCCGAGCCCGACGACGACGCGGCCATCGAGAATGTGCCGGCCAGTGTCTGGGACGACTCCGCGCTCTTCTCGGACGATGTCCTGCCGCACTTCGATCTGGAGCTATCGGCCGAGTCCATCGCCGCGCTGGAAGCCTCGCCCTATGACTATGTCCAGGGCACGCTCATCTACGACGGAACCCGCTATGAACCGATCGGCGTGCGGACCAAGGGCCAGAATTCCTGGGAGTCCATCACCGAAAAGCCGTCCCTCAAGATCAAGCTGGACAAGTACGTTGACGGCCCCGGGCAGCTCCTCGGCCACACTGATCTGACCCTTCAAAACATGGACAATGACTACTCGATGATGCACGAGCGCGTCGCCTACCGACTGTACCGGGCGTTGGGAATTCCCGCGGCTCGTGCGACCCACGCGACCCTGTCCATCAACGGTGAGCCTTATGGCTTGTATACCCACCTCGAGACGGTCAATCAGCAGATGGTGGCGCGGTGGTTCGACGATTCCGATGGGACGCTCTTCGAACAGTGGGATGTCGACTACTACGACTCCTATATTCCTTCGTTCCAGCTCGAGTATGGCCCCGACGACCGGACCGATCTCCAGGGCCTCGCGGACGCCATGGAGCAGTCCGATCCCGGCACCGCGGTGCTGGCCGGCAGCGAATTTCTCTCCTGGGACAGCTTTCGGGCCTACTGGGCCGCGGGCGCGGTCGTTGGACAGTTCGACGCCTACCCCTACAGCTCGCCTGGAGACGACTGCCACGTGTATGACGACCCCACCAGCGGCGTGTTGCACTACATCCCGCACGGCATGGACGAGACCTTCTACTACTCGACCTATAACGTCGAGTCGACCGCGAACGGGATCCTGGCGGCGACCTGTCGGCAGGATGCCGACTGTCGGGACGCCTGGGTGGCGTCCATCGACGACGCCTTGGATGTGGCGGATCGCACAGCCTTGTACGACTACGCGGTTTTCGTCCGGGACCAGATCGCGGACCTGGTGCCGGCGGACACCCACAAGCCCTATGACGACGCCACGGTGGCCTACTACCAGGACGATATGTTGTCCTTCATGGCGGACCGCCGAGCCGAGCTGTCCCGCCAGGTCGGCACCGCGCCCTGATGCACATCGAGCTGCAGCGCGCCAAGCCCTCGCCTCGGCTGCCCTTGGGCCAGGCCGCCTGCGGGGCCGCAAGCGTGGACCTGGACCCCCCGCTGGGTGTGCCCATGGCCGGCTACTCGACCGATGGCCACCGGGCCGCGGGCACCGGGCGCGCGCTCCGGGCGCGGGCCATCTGGGTCGAGGACGCGACCGGAGAGGTCGTGGTCTTCGTGGTCGCCGACCTGATGTCCGCCACACGCTACCTGTGGGAGGCCACCGCCGTGGCGCTGGCCACGCGGGTCGGGATCACCCGCGAGCGCCTGATCTTGAGCGGCACCCACACCCACACCGGGCCGGGTGGTCTCTACGGGCAGTCGCTCTACGACACGCTGGCAAGCTGTTGGCCCGGCTTCGATCCCCTCCTGGTCGCCCACCTGGTGGACCGGCTGGCGCGGGCGGTGCAAGATGCC
>JAADHA010000526.1 GCA_013152105.1 Oligoflexia bacterium
GGGGGTCGCACCAGTACGCCTAACGGCGTTAACTGTCCGCCGTAAACCTGTGTTTTTGATCGGTGCCGCACTTCTACATCATCTTGGATGAACTACCCGAAGATTGGCACGGGAGCATGTCCTTCAGAATCGGAAGTCTGCTCCTCCTCCCAGCACCCGAACCGTAGGCGATCGCCGGTGCTCGACTCGCCCCTCGCCCCTCGCCCCGCTCAGGTGGCGACCAGGTTGACCAGCTTGCCCGGCACGTAGATCTCCTTGCGGATAGTCTTGCCCTCGATGAAGCGCATCACGGCGGGATCGGCCTTGGCGGCGGTCAGGATCTGGTCCTTGCTGGCCGCGCGATCGATCTCGAGGACCGCTCGCTTCTTGCCCATGACCTGGACGACGATGGTCATCGTTTCGTCGACCAGGGCGGTTGGGTCGAAGGTCGGCCAAGGTTCGGTCGCCAGGGACGCTTCGTGTCCGAAGCGGTGCCAGAGTTCTTCCGCCAGGTGGGGCGCATAGGGTGAGAGGATCAGCACGAAGGCTTCGGCGTCTTGGCGTGCGGGCACCTGTCCCTTGGCGACGTTGACCAGCTCCATCATCTTGGCGACCGGCGTGTTGAACTTGAGCTGATCGATGCCGTCGGTGGTCTCTTTGATGGCCAGGTGCAGGGCCTTGCGCATCGCCTTGCTGGTCGTGCCGAAGGGACGGGTCTGGTCGCTGTCCTCGTCCACGAACAGGCGCCAGACGCGGCTCAAGAAGCGGTGAACGCCGTCGCAGCCGCTGGTCTGCCACGGCTTGACTTGCTCCAAAGGCCCCATGAACATCTCGTAGATCCGCAGCGTGTCGGCGCCGTAGCGGTCCACGATCTCCAGCGGATCCACGCTGTTGTTGAGGGACTTGCCCATCTTGCCGAGCTTTTGCTCGACCGGAATCTGTGTGCCCTTGACGTACCAGTCGGTCTGGACCCAGTCGTTGGGCGCCCAGGCGCTGACGAACTCGCTGAGCTGCCCCGCGCGGCGCTCGACGGTCTGCGGTGCGTGGTACTTGCCCGAGCTCTCGCGGTAGGCGAAGGCCAGGATCATCCCCTGGTTGTACAGCCTCTTGAAGGGCTCGCTGGTCGGGACCAGGCCGCAGTCGAAGAGCACCTTGTGCCAGAAGCGCGCGTAGAGCAGGTGGAGCACGGCGTGCTCGACGCCACCGATGTAGAGATCGACCGACTGCCAGTAGCGGACCCGTTCCGGGGAGAAGGGCAGGTCGGTATTGTGGGGATCCATATAGCGCAGGTAGTACCAACAGCTTCCCGCCCACTGTGGCATGGTATTGGTCTCGCGCAGGGCCGGCTGTCCGTGCCACGTGGTGTGGAGCCAATCTGTCGCCCGCGCGAGGGGTGGCTCACCATCGGCGGTAGGTCTGTATTCGTCGACATGGGGCAGGCCGATCGGGAGGTCTTCGGGATCGACGGGATGTACCTGGCCGTCCTGGGTGTGTACGATCGGGAAGGGCTCGCCCCAGTAGCGCTGGCGGCTGAAAAGCCAGTCCCGCAGCTTGTAGTTGACCTGCTTCTTGCCGACGCCCTGCTCTTCCAGCCAGGCGATGATGGCCGGCTTGAACTGGGCGACCGAGAGCCCGTCAAAGCGACCGCTGTTCACGGCGATGCCCTGGCCAGGCCAGGCCGCCTGCTGAAAGTCGTGATCCTGGTCCTCGACCCGGTAGACGGGGCGGATCTCCAGGCCGAATTTACGCGCAAAGGCGTGGTCCCGTTCATCGTGCGCCGGCACCGCCATGATGGCGCCGGTCCCGTAGGTGATCAGGACGTAGTCGCTGACCCAGATCGGGATCTTCTCGCCGTTGACCGGGTTGATGGCGGTGGCCCCGGTGAAGACCCCCGTCTTCTCCTTGTCCGCGGCGACCTGGCGCTCCAGGTCGGACTTGTTGCGGGCCGAGGCGACGTAGGCTTCGACTGCTTCGCGCTGGGCCTTCGTGGTGATCTTTGAGACCAGCGGGTGCTCGGGCGCCAGCACGCACCAGGTGGCCCCAAAGAGGGTGTCGGGTCGAGTGGTGTAGACGACGAAACTGCGGTCACCATCGGCACCATCGGCACCATCGGCGACGACATCGAACCGGACTTCGGCCCCCTCGGATCGGCCGATCCACTGGCGCTGCATCTCCAGGACGCCCTCGGGCCAGTCCAGCCCGTCCAGGTCGTCCAGCAGGCGCTGGGCATAGGCGGTGATCTTGAGCATCCACTGCTTCATGCTGCGCCGCTCGACCGGATCGCCGGTCTCGACGTAGCGTCCGTCGACGACCTCTTCGTTCGCCAGGACCGTGCCCTGGGCCGGGCACCAGTTCACAGGTACCTCGGCGAGGTAGGCCAGCCCGCGCTCGTAGAGCTGGAGGAAGATCCACTGGGTCCAGCGGTAGTAGTCCACCTCGCAAGTGCTGACTTCGCGCTCCCAGTTGAAGCTGAAGCCCAGCCGCTGGAGCTGGGTGCGGAAGTAGGCGATGCGTTCGCGGGTGATCGCGGCGGGGTGACGGTTTTCTCGCTGGGCGGCCCGCTCGGCCGGCAGCCCGAAGCTGTCGAAGCCGATCGGGTTGAGGACGTTGAAGCCCTGCATGCGCTTGGTGCGAGCCACGATGTCGATGGCCGTGTAGGACTCGGGGTGGCCGACATGCAGGCCCGATCCCGAGGGGTAGGGAAACATGCACAGCGCGTAGTACTTGGGCTTGGAGGAGTCTTCGGTGGCGACGAAGGTGCCGTGCTCGGTCCAGTAGTGCTGCCAGCGAGGCTCGATCTCAGCGGGGTTGTAGCGGGACATGATCAGGCTCGGGAGGGGGTCGAACAGGCGACCCGCCTATCATAAAAGCCGAGTGGGGTGTGGGCCGCGCCGGCCCCAGGCTTCGCCAGGGGCGTGGCAGGATCCCAACTCCCCGCGTGCATTAGGTTGCGCCCATGCGATCCTGGCCTGCTCTCTTCACCGCCCTCACCCTGATCTGCCTGTCCGGCTGTGGTCTTGCGCACCGTTCGCTGCGGCTGTTGGCGCCGACCCACCTTGTCTACGACCCGGTGCAAGATGGCCCTCCCCTGGGCAATATCGCCTATGTCGACCCGGACGGGCAGCTACAGCACTACACCACCACACCCTATGGACATGGCACGGATCTGGTCCGGCCAATGGTGGTGAACCGTGATGGCATGCTGGTTCTCAGTTCAGATCGGCCCGACACCGCGCTGCGGATCTACTCCCGGCGGAACGGCTTGGAGCGGTCCAATTTC
Source organism: Oligoflexia bacterium (assembly GCA_013152105.1). GTDB lineage: Bacteria > Myxococcota_A > UBA796 > UBA796 > UBA2385 > UBA2385. The sequence goes on from JAADHA010000526.1 coordinate 3,260, forward strand.
ACGCGGATGATCGCGGTCACTGGGGCGCGAGAGCGCGAGTGGACCGACCAGGTGCGTTTCTTGCCTCGCACCCTCCCGACCGACGAGCCCTACCGCTTGCCGCTGCGCAACGTGGACAACGTGTACAACGGCCTGCGCCTGCGACACAATGACGTCGTCCTGGTCGAGCTGGAGCGCGACGGCATGGTACAGCGAGCCATGTTCCAGAAGCGAGACACGGGCTTGCACTTCGATGTCGATGCCGAGGTCGCCGTGCGGGCCACACTGTCAGCGACCGGCCCTGACTTCGAGTCGCTATCTCCCGCGGCCACCCTGGGCCTGGTGACCGCCTACCGGCTCTCTCGACCCACCGGGTTCGTGTCCCACCTGCTCGACCAGACCGAGCTGGTCTGGAGCATTGGTCTGGGCACCTCGGCCCTGACTGGCGCGCCGAATTCGATGAACCTGAGCACCACCGCCGACGATGTGCTGGGTGGCGTGTTGTGGGGTGGCGGTGTTCGGTTGCTCCGTCTGGCCAGCATCCAGGTCTTGGGTAATCCGGGGGTCATCGCGGGAGGTAACCCTCGCTGGACACTGGCCGTGGGGGTCAATCCCTGGAGGCTGCACCAGCTTACCTGGTCATTTGGTGCCAAGCTCCTACATCGCAACGATCTCATCGACCCGATCCCCAGCGAGTGATGTCGATGCATCCACACCAGCCGCGCCTGTGTCACCGTCGGGCCTCATGCGGCCTGGCGCTGTGGATCGCCTTTTGCGTGGCGGCAGACGCGCGGGCCGGCGGGCTCGTGCCGACTCCCCCGACCCCTGTCGACCTGGTGTCGCAGCGCCGTCTGCTGGGCTTGGCGCCCGGAAGCCCGGTGCAGGTCGACAAGCTGGGCCGTGCCCTGGAGCACCGATCCTGGGTGCGATCGGTCGACCGGACCGACACCGGACTGACCGTGAGCATCAAGGATGGACCGATCGCCAGCCTGCGCATCGAGCTGGGACCCCCCGATCCCCACGGCAAATCGTCGCTGCTCGCCATAGACGGCACCGTCCGGGGGAGACCGACCTGGCAGGCGCTGCTGCACGATGTCGTGCCTGGGGCCCCGCTGGGGCTGGACCCGGCCGGCCACACCGTGTGGTCGATCAGCCCGCGTGTCGCGGTCGCGACGACACAGGACGATCACGGTGTCATGCGCCCGGTCACCATCGACGCCGGCAGCTTGGACTTGAGCACACGCTTCAGCGACCTGGAGGCCACCTTCAACCAGGCCCTTCAGGCTGGCCAGGACCAGATCATCGAGCAGCAGATGGTCGACCTGACGCCCTTTGGATCTCGCATCGTGTTGGAGCACCGTGCCCTGTGGCAGGATCGGCAGGCCGCGCTCTGTGGCGCGCCGCTGTCGACCCTGGTCGAGCGGTCCCTTGACAGCCGGGGCCTGACCCAACGCCGGGCTGGCCGCGACGCGCTGCGGCACACGCTGGCGGCGTGCATGGAAGATGGCC
>JAADHA010000086.1 GCA_013152105.1 Oligoflexia bacterium
GGTCTGGCCAGCCCGACAGCCGCTAGCTGCCGCCTGGAACAGGCAGACCTGGCGCCAACGCGGCGCGGGGACCGTGGCGCAGAGCCCCGCGGCACCAGGCAAATCACCCGCCATCGCGGCCTCGCTCGCCCGCCAGCTCGCGCAACTCGACAGTGGAACGGACGTCCCACAGGCGGGGCCAGCAGTGGGCTGGAAGGGCGTGACGCGCAAGGTCGGCCCGGGCGCCAACACCACGGCAGCCTCGCCCAGCTCGCGGGCCGCGTCCGCTGGATGCGCTGGGTCGAGCGTCCACAGCAGGGGCTCAGAGGCGATAAGATCGCAGCGTTGTCGGGTGATCCCCGGGTCCAGCAGGGGGCAAAGCTTGGGGGAGGAGGAGGGATCGGCCTCGACCACCGCCTCGACCACCGCCGCGCGCTTGCTGCGATCGGAGAGCGCGAGGATCTGGTCGATCACCGCGGTGGGATCCTGGGCCCACAGCGCCGCGCCCTTGCGTCGGAAGCAGGCCGGATCATCGCCACAGCCCTTGGGTGCCGGAGCGGGCTGCGAGGAGCAGGCGGGCAGCATCATGGCGAGGGCGAGGCCGGTCGTGCGGTAGGTCGTGAGGATCATGTCGGCATGGCCAGGGTCAGTTGCGGATCAACAAGCTGGTCGAGAGTCCAGTCTGGACTGAGGTCAGGGGTCTCCTGCCTCACATTGTTGAGGGCGGTACCAACCGGGGAACAACGCAGCACGCCATCTGCCACGGGACGAAGCAGCGCGGCCACGCTCCGGGCATCGAGCGAGGGGTCCAACCAGGTGTCCCACTGTTCGGGCTCGATCATCACAGGCAGCGCCGAGCCCGCAGGGAGCTGGACCAGGTGGGCTTGCTGGCGGCCTCTTCGACCTTGGCGTTGATGAGGGAGCGCGACCAGGGGTCCTTGCCGGCGGCCTTGAACCAGATCACGGGGAAGCCCCAGCGCATCGGCACGGCGTAGCGCACATGGCCGGTGCCGCAGATCACCGGTGCGACCTGGGTCGGCCCGATATTGAGCCGCGGCAGCAGCCACGGATCGGGTTTGCCGGCCGGGTCGAGCCCTGGCGTACCCGCTGGCGGTGGGCCCAGGTGGTAGAGAGCGACCAGCACCCGAAAGGGGGCGGCGATCTGGAAGCGGCCGCACATGGGAGACTCCAAGGGACAGCCATGCTACCCCGTCCAGGCGAGGGGAGTCCCATGAGTAGCAGCGAGCACCACCACGATCACGACTACGATCAGGATCACCAGCACGGCGAGCATCCCAACCACCCCGCGGCCACCGAACACGGGGACGCCGCGGGCGGCTGGCTGCGGCCCGCGGTCTTCGGTGTCAGCGACGGTCTGGTCAGCAACTCGGCCCTGGTCCTGGGTGTGGCGGCGGGTCACGCCGAGCCCAGCATGATCCTGCTGGCCGGCGTCAGCGGCATGTTGGCCGGCGCCTTCAGCATGGCAGCCGGCGAATGGATCAGCGTGCAGGCCCAGCGTGAAGCACACGAACTGGAGTTGGAGCGCGAGCGCGCCCACATTGAGAACTACCCGATCGAAGAAGGCGAGCATATGCACGCCATCCTCGAGCGGGCCGGCCTGCCCCACGACACGGTCGTGCAGCTCATCGCCGAGCTGAGCCTGCGCCCCGAAGCCAACTTCAACTTCCACGCCCGGGTCGAGCTGGGCATCGACCCCGCCAAGCTGGACCGCCCCTGGGTGGCGGCATCTTCGAGCTTCCTCGCCTTTGTTGTGGGCGCCATCGTGCCGCTCTTGCCCTGGCTGCTTCCCTTCGTTCAGCCCGTCACCGCCGCCTTGGCCCTGGCCGGGCTCGCCACCTTCGGTGTCGGCGCGCTGCTGTCCCGCTTCAGCACCCGGGGCTGGGCCTGGTCCGGGTTCCGGCAGCTTCTCACCGGGCTGGCCGCGGTCGGTCTGACGACCTTGATCGGGACGCTGATCGGGGGCTAGTTCCTGCCAGAATCAGCGTGTTTCGCGGCGTGACCGTCGTGGGACAGAAGGTCCCCAACCGGACGCTCCAGCCTTGCTCGGCCAGGAACAGCGCTCGGTCCAAGGTGACCCACAGCTCCAGCGGCCTGCGGAAGGCGGCACGCGTCATGCCCAGGGCGCGAGAGACCCGTGCACGTTCCGTGGCCCAGGTCTCGGCCCGACGCAGATCGGTCGCGGTGGGCGACAGACCCAGTGAATCGCGCACCGAGATTGCCGCCACGAATTCCGGCAGGCTGCCGTTGGTCCAGCACTCGGGTACCGACTTCAGCGTGCGGTAGCGGTCCACCCCGCTCTGCTGGCGCAGCAGATAGTCGACCACCAGCCGGAAGCGCATCTCGCGCCGGCGCAAGCGGCGCATGCGGCGCGAGGCCACGACCTCGGCCGAGGCCGGCAGGCGAAGCTGGTCACGACTGAGGTGGAAGTCCAGGGCGCGAGCGCCGCTGGAGAGCGGGGTGTAGGTCGGCTGGCTGAGTCGATGGAAGCAGCATCCCGACAGCGCGATGGCGGCACAGTTTCGCGCTGCCCCCAGGGTGAGGGCGCGGGTGCCGAGGTCGCCACAGGCATGCAGGGCGACGATGCTGCGGCCTGGCAGCACCAGCTCATCCAGGGGATCGAGCAGGACATCCGCAACGGTGAAGGCCATCTCGACGCCGGCCCGCCTGGCCAGGCTCTGCCCCACCTCGCAGAGGTGTGGGTCGCGCTCGACCGCATGCACTCGCCGGCCGAGGGTCTGGCCGAGGGTTCGGCCGAGGTGCCCTTTGCCCGCGCACCAGTCGATCAACGAGGCAGGCTCCAGCCGGTCGACCGAAGCGGCAAAGCTCTGGATCTGGGCCCACTTCCGAGTCGACAGGCGCCGCGGTGCAGGCACCCCAGGCGGGGGCTCTCCCAGCGAAGGCAGGGCTGTGAGCGCTGCTGAGCGCTCTGCCCAACAGACCAGTAGAGCCGGTGCATCCGGGTGGCGATGGGGCGCCGCCTCGTGTGCCTCGATCTCGTCCAAGCTGCGGTCTCGCAACCAGCCAGCCAGGTCAGGCAGGTCTGCCTCCCAGGCGACTGGCTGCTCCATGAAGGCGCGGCCCGTCCAGACCGCTCGCCACTCGGCAAGCCAAGCGGTGAGGGCGGCCAACCGAGACCCAAGCAGATCCGTCGTGAGCACCACAGCGGTCACCAGCGCGCCCCGAAGACTCAGTCGGGTACTTGCTCACCCTGCTTGTAGGCGTCGGTGGCAGCGGTGTTGGCGCTGTCGCTGTACTGGCCGATCAGGTTGATCCAGGTCAGCAGCAGCTCGCGCTCTCTTGGGTCACCGCGACCACGAACGACCCGCCGCAGGCCCCGGTCGACCACCACCATGTGCGCCAGAGACGCGTCGATGGTCTGCCGTGGAGTGGGACCGTCGTTTTCAGCAGGCTCGTCCATCGCTTCCTGCATCAGGGTGTCGAAGCGCGCGAGCACCGCGTCAGCACCAGCCTGAAGCGCGCGTTGTTCGCCCACGGGCCCGGCTTCCTTGCCGGCCTTGATCATGTGTTGCACGGCCGTCTGGGCCAGGATGCCGGTGGCTTCGTCGATCACCGGATCCATCTCGTCTTCCATGACCTGGCGATAGGTCGGGAGCATGTCGATGATCGCCTGAGATGCCGCGCGCGCGATGTCCGGCGCGCCATCCACCACGACGGTACGAAGCGCCGCGGCCCCATTCGGAACCGCCCCGATCGCCATGCCCGAGGCCGCGAGGGCAATGCCTTCCGGGTCGAAGATCTTCTTGATCTGCGAGTTCGCAAAGCCCAGGTAGCCAGCGATCAGGACCAGGACGACGGCGCCCCAGATCATGCTGCGCTTGGTAGCCGCCTGCGTCGTCGCCAGCTCGGCCATGAGCAGTCCTTCCACTTCCTGCAGGGCCTGTTCGGCCTTGGTGTCCGGTGTCATGTCAGCCATCCTTGGAGATGCGTGAGTCGAGAATGTCCAGGAAGAGGTCCATCGCGTCGTCGATGTTTTCCTCGTCCCGCTTGCCGGCGGCGCGTTCGCCCTTGACCTGGGCTTGGAGCTTGACCACCGAGTCATTGATGGACTGCAGCACCTTGATGTGGTCTGCAAAGGTGGTGTCGAGCTGGTTCATCGCCCACTGACGGCTGGTCTCCTGCAGGCGCCGGAGGAGATCGTCGTAGAGCGCGGAGTCGCTGTGCAGGTCGCCCAGGGCACCTTGGAGTTCGTCCTTGTGCGCGTCAAGCTCGGACGCGATCGCCGCATCCAGCGAGATCTTCATCCGCTTGTTCAGGTTTTCCTGGAGCGTCACGGCTTCCTGGCTGAGGCGGTCGGACAGGCGGGGCAGCAGAGTCTCGAGCTCGTCTTGCATCGCCGCGGTAATGGCGGGCACGGCCTGTTTCGCCACACCGTCCATCTGCTGCGCGACGAGGGGCCAGACCGTGGTCGTGGCCTGTTCCTGGAGGTGCTCCAACAGCGCCTGGTCATCGAAGGACTTGACGCGGTTGTAGGTGACCAACGCGAAGATCCCGAACATGGCCAACACCCCGATGGTCACCCCTGTGCGGATCTGGTTTGCCTTCTTACGCTCAGCTTCGATCTGAACCAGCAATTGGCGCGACTTGATCGCTCCATGTGGTGTTTCGTTAGGCACTTCCACTCCTTGGTTTTGGACTGCGTGCGGGACGATATCAAAAGAGTCAAGGAATGAAAGTGAAAACCACGCTGCTCGGTTTGGACCTGGGACATATGCACATCAAATCGT
>JAADHA010000339.1:0-8050 GCA_013152105.1 Oligoflexia bacterium
GCAAGGTCGAGGTGGTCTCGGCCAAGGCTGTCGCCCTCTGCACCGGTGGGGCCGGCAAGGTCTACCTCTACACGTCGAACCCGGACGAGGCATCCGGGGACGGCATCGCCATGGCCTGGCGGTGCGGTGTGCGCATCGCCAATATGGAGTTCGTCCAGTTCCACCCGACCTGTCTCTATCACCCAGATGCTCGGAACTTCCTGATCAGTGAAGCGCTGCGCGGGGACGGTGGAGTCCTGCGCTTGAGCACAGGCGAAGCCTTCATGGCGCGCTACGACGACCGCCTCGATCTGGCCCCCCGGGACATCGTCGCGCGGGCCATCGACAGCGAGCTCAAGCGCACAGGAGACGACAGCGTCTTCCTGGACATGCGGCACCTGACTCGGGCCGAGATCGAGCATCGCTTCCCCAGCATCCACGCGCAGTGCCTGGAGTTCGGGATCGACATGGCGGTCGAGCCGATCCCCGTGGTGCCTGCTGCCCACTACCTCTGTGGTGGGGCCCTGGTCGACTCGGTTGGCGAGACCAATGTCGAGAACCTCTTTGTGATCGGCGAGTCCTCGTGTACGGGCCTGCATGGGGCCAACCGCTTGGCCAGCAATTCGTTGCTCGAGGCGGCGCACTATGGCGCCAAGGCGGCTGGGGCCGTCGCCAGTCGCTTGGAATCCATCCACGATCCGGTGGACCTCCCCTCGTGGGACTCAGGCTATGCCTCGGAACCCGACGAACAGGTAGTGATCTCGCATCTCTGGGAGGAAATCCGCCGCTTCATGTGGAACTACGTGGGCATCGTTCGCACGACCCGTCGCTTGGAGCGGGCGCGCAAGCGCATCGAGCTGGTGCAGGAAGAGATCCGCACCTACTACTGGGATGTCCATCTCACCGGCGATCTGGTCGAGCTCCGGAATCTGGCCCAGGTCGCCCAACTGGTCATCGAGTGTGCCCTGCGTCGGCTAGAAAGCCGTGGGCTGCACTACACCCTGGACCATCCAGACCGGGACGATCTCCTGCACGACACGGTGCTCAAGAAGCGCTACTGACGCCGTCCAGGCAGGCCCCCAACAGGTCGGGAGCGGTGCCGACCAGATCCTCGATGGCGTCTGGACTCTTTGGCACGGCGGCGGTGAGGATCTCGCTGCCTTGCGGGGTGCAGAGCAGATCATCCTCGATGCGGATGCCCCCAAAGCCGACCCAGCTCATCGCGCGCTCGCGGTCCAGGGCGTCGCCGAAGCGCTCGGCCAGCACCGGATCCTGGAGGATGGCAGGCACGACGTAGAAGCCGGGCTCGATGGTGACGCACATTCCGGGTTCAAGGTCGAGGTCCAGTCGCAGATAGGCCGTGCCGAACTGCTCGCTGCGCCGGCGGTCGGGTGGATAGGTGACCCGGTCGCCGAATGCCTCCATGTCGTGGACGTCCAGGCCGATGAGATGACCGACCCCGTGGGGGAAGAACAGCGCGTGGGCGCCGCGGTCGACCAGGTCTTCGGGCAGACCGCGGAGCAGACCCTCGTCCACCAGGAAGCGGGCGATGACCAGGCTGGCCGCGTCGTGAACGCTGCGGTAGCGCACGCCGGGGCGGACCTGTTCGATGGCCGCCTGTTGCGCCGCCAGCACGGCGTCGTAGGCCGCACGCTGGCGGGGCGAGAAGCGCTTGCTGACCGGCCAGGTCCGGGTGACATCCGTGGCGTAGCCGGACGCGGCCTCGGCACCTCCGTCGAGCAGCAGAAGCTGGCCGTCCTTGCAGATGTCGTCCGTGCGGTCGTTGTGGAGGATCTCGCCGTGTACGGTGACGATGCTGCCGTAGGCTGGCTGGGTTCCCGCCGCGCGAAGCACACCGTCGAAGAGGGCGGCGAGGTGGCGCTCGGGTACGCCGGGGCGGGTGGCGCGCATGGCGGCGATGTGGGCCGCGGCCGTGACCCGCGCGGTGGTGCGGATCTCATCGGCCTCGACGGGCTCCAAGCGGCGGCGCTGGGTGATCACCGCGTCGACGAGCGCCGCGCTGCCTGCACGCTGTGGGTCGCCGAAGCGGAGATCCTCGCCGCACAGATCCTGGGCGCGAGCCGTGGCCAGGGGGTCGGAGACGGCCATGCTCAGCAACTGTCCCGCGTGGCGCGCGCAGCGCTGCTCGAGCTGTGAGAGGGGCAAGACGGCGTCGAAAGCCAGGGCGATCCGCGCGCCCTCCAGCGTCCAGCTTGCGCCGTGCCAGAGCGCGTCATCATCCCTGGGGGGAACCAGGAAGAGCGTCGAGTAGCCGCCGTCCTCGATGAGGAGGGCCGCATGGGGCCGCTGGCAACCGCTCAGGTAGAGCACGGTGCTGTCCTGACGGAAGGGGAACTGCGTCATGGGCAGGTTGCGCTGAAAGGGACCGTTGCCCAGCAGGACCACGGGCTTGCCCCCCAGGTGGGCGCTGAGCAGTTTGCGACGGCGAGCGTGGATGGCGGGGTCGAGCATGGCGCCGATCTATCCCGACGGATCGCGGCTGCGCTCAGCCGGTCAGATCCGCGCGCGTCACCAGGGCATCCAGCGTCAGGCCCGCGGCCTGGATGCACTCGGCGGCCCCTTCTTGGCGGTCGACCACCGTGATCACCTGGACCACTTCAAGGCCGGTCTCGCGGATCCGCTCTACCGCTCGGAGCAGGCTTCCACCGGTCGTGACCGTGTCCTCGATCACGCACACAGCGGCGCCATTTGGGATGTTGCCCCGTCCTTCCAGCCACTGCTTGAGGCCGTGGCCTTTGGGCTCCTTGCGGACCATGAAGCCATCGACGGGTCGACCACGAGCCCACGACGCAGCGACGACCGCGCCGATGATCGGGTCGGCGCCGGTCACGGGCCCACCCACACCGACGACCTGTGGCTGCAAGCGGTCGAGGACCAGCGCTGCGATGGTCGCGGCGCCCTCGGCGTGCAGGGTCGTCATGCGAGCATCGACGTAGAAGTCGCTGGACTTGCCGGAGGCCAACACGAATTGTCCGTGACGCACCGAACGCATCTTCAGCAGCTCGATCAAGCGCTGGCGAAGGGCCGCGCTGTCGATGGGTGTCACGCCTGCTCCGGTGCGTGCTCTCGGGCCTGTAGCCAGGCTACGAGATCGGCCAGGACGTCGTTCTTCTCGGGCTCGTTGAACAGCTCGTGGTACAGCCCATCGTAGAGCTTCAGGTCGTGAACCGGGTGGCCCCAAGCGTCGATCAGCCGCTTCGTCGCCTGGTAGTCGCAGATCTGGTCGCCAGTCCCCAACAGCCCCAAGACCGGCACATCATACTGGCCGGCGTAGGCGTGGACCCGTGCCATCGCGGCCTCCATCTCGGTCGCCCAGCGCGGCGTGATCGCGTCGAACTGCGATATAGGCGCGCACGACTTCCGGGTCACGGCTGACCTGGGCCGGGTCGAGGGGGTTCTTGATGTGGAGATTGGGAACCAGCTTGGACAGCCAGTGCTTGGCCATGTCGAGCAGCTTGGGCGGGATGACCGCCAGTCCGGTGAGCGGGTCAGAGAGGGCCAGCGCCCTGACCTGGTCGTGCATGGCGCTGGGGCCCCGGAGCGCGTCCAAGGCGACGAGCCCCCCCATCGAGTGGGCGACCAGAAAGAAGGGCTTGCGCACGAAGTCCGCGGCGGCCTGCAGGTCTGCGACGTAGTCTCCCCAGGACTGGATCGCGCCGCGGCGCCCCTCGCTGTTTCCGTGGCCGCGAAGCTCAACGAAGGTGACGTGGTAGCCGGCTGCGGTCAGGGCTGCAGCCACATGCGGGTACCGCCCCGCGTGCTCGGCCAGGCCGTGAAGAAGTAGGACTTCGGCCGTCGGTGTGGCTTCTGGAGCCCACTGCACGACGCGTAGACGGGTGCCGTCAGCGGACTGGATGGAATGCTCGAGCATGGGGGCTCCGCGGGATGTGTAGCGCTCAGCGGCCAGTATGGAGGAAGGTGTTGGAGACGGCGTCGGCGGGTAGCAGAGCGGTCGACAGGGGCTCTAGCCAGGCGATGACCGCCAGGCAGAAGAGCATCAGGAAGAGGAAGGGCAGGACTGACCTGATCACGTCCACCACCGAGCGCTTGAAGACCGTGCTGGCCACGAACAGGTTGATCCCCATCGGGGGTGTCAGGTAGCCGATTTCCAGGTTTACGATGAACATGATCGCAAAATGGACGGGGTGCAGCCCGAAGGCGCCCGCAATCGGTGCCAACAGCGGCGCCACGATGAGGATGGCCGACAGGATGTCCATCACGCAGCCGAGTGCCAGCAGGAACAGGTTTACCAGCACGATGAAGGTGAGGCGGCTGTGGATGTGGCTGATCAGCCAGTCCGCGGCATGCTGTGGGATCTCCTGAAGCGTGAGGAAGCGGTTGAAGGAGATGGCCAGGACCAGGATCAGGAAGAGCCCGCCCATCATCACGGCGGACTCGACCAGAACCGCCGGCACCTTGGACACCTTCAGATCGCGATGGAAGAGCAGCTCGACCACCAGCGCGTAGACCACCGCGACGGCCGCGGCCTCGGTCACAGTGAACTTGATGGACAGGTCGATGCCAAAGGGCTCGAGGGTCAACAAGCCGTAGATGCCACCCAGGATCAGGACCGGTAGGAGCAGTGACAGCAGGCCGTGTCGCAAGGCCTTGGCCAGGTTCCGACCGTAGTCGACCAGTCGGAAATCCTGCGCCAGGCCCTGGCCCACGGGCACATCCCGGGTTCGGTACAAGGTATAGGCCATCAGGACGCTGGCGATGAACAGGCCGGGTAGCACGCCGCCCAGGAAGAGCTCGCTGGGTGGGAGCGGGCTCCGCGGTGTGCTGACGACGATCGCGTAGACGATCATCGGCACAGAGGGCGGAATGATGATGCCCAGTCCGCCGGCCGTCGTGAGCACGCCCATGCTGTAGCTGCTGGGGTAGCGCTCGCGGATGAGCATCGGAAACATGATCGAGCCGATCGCGATGACCGTCACGGGCGAGCTGCCCGAGATGGCTGCGAAGATGGCGCAGGCGAAGACGCTGGCCAGTCCCAGGCCTCCGGGGGTTCGCCCCATCACGGCTCGGGCCACGCCGATCAGGCGCTCGGCGATGCTGCCGCGGGTCATCAGGTTGCCGGCCAGCACAAAGAAGGGGATCGCCAGCAGCTCATGCTTCTTGGTGGCGTCGAACATATCGGTGACGACGGCGACCGAGTCGTAGCCACCGATCAGGTTGGCGCTGGCCACAGCCGCTGTTCCGATGGCGACGAACAGCGGGGCGCCAACGATCACCATCAGCACAGCGGCCAGGAAGATGAGGGTGCCGCTGCCAAAGTAGAGGGCCGCGCCGAGCCCCGCCAGGATGCCCGGGATCATTCCGGCCATCAGGACATCGCGGGGGTTTCGGGTCCCGGCCGCGGTGGGAGCGGGCAGGGCGGTTGCGACCGGATCCAGGTCGGTTCCAGCACCGTCGTTGGCGGGCTTGTCGACCCGCCCGAGGATCGCCGCGATGGCGAAGCGTGCGGCGATGAGCGTGAAGGCGAGCGGAAGGACCGCCTGTGCGATCCACAGGGGGAAGTTGTGGGTGGGGTCGATCAAGGGCCAGTCGACGCCGTCGAGAGGCTGGCCTGGGAGGAGCCGGATGATGGGGTTGAGGACCGTGTCGACGCCAGGCCATACGCTGAGGCCTTCGACGGTGTCCTCGTATTCCAGGCTCTCGGTCACCAGGGTCCAGGACGCGTGGGCCAATATCCCCGACAGCCCTGCTGCGAGCAGGGCCGTGAAGCGCTTCACGAAGCGGGCCGCCCCGGGGGCCAGCACGCGGTCGGTCGCGTCCACCGCCAGGTGACTCTTGCGGCGGGTGGCCAGGCTGGCGCCCAGGAAGCCGACCCAGACCATGAGCACCAGGCTCATATTGGGGCCGTCCCGCAGCTCTACAGCCAGCCGTGGGTACTCCCGAAACAGGTAGTCGTTGAAAGTCAGCCAGACCATGGCCAGCAGGGCCACGGTGAGGAAGGCGCGCTCGATCCACGCCACGGTGTTGTCGAGCCGATCGATCAAGCGCGTGACGACGATGCCCAGCCCGGTGGCGACGATGATCAGCGCGGTGGCGAGATCGCCCAGGCTGCCGCTCCAGGCGCGCCGCAGTCCGCCCCGGAGGCCGCGGTCCAGACCGCGAAGGGCCGCGTCCACGGAGTCGAAGAACCGGACGAAGAGGCGATACACCTGGGCCTCGCGAGCCAGAGAAAAGAAGAGGGGAAGACGGCGGGCTCAGCCCCCTCGACGTTCCTTCAGGGCTGCGTTGACCTGGTCAAGGAGCGGACGGGCCCCCTCGACCTCAGCGGCGAACTGCGTCTGGACCACATGCGTCGCATCGGCGAACACCTGACGTTCGGCGTCGGTCAGCTCGACCACTTGGACGCCGAGGTCCGGGAAGTTGGCCAGAAGTTCTTTTTGGAGATCGCGCACGCCCTTTCGACCGCGCTCTGATTCGGCCTTGGGATCGCCGATGACGATGGTCTGCAGATCCGGCGGCATGGTGTCGAAGAACTTCTTGGACCAGACCACGGCGGCGGGCTGGTAGATGTGTCGGGTCAGGGAGTAGTACTGGATCGGTTCGTAGAGGCCGGCCGCCTGCGTGAACAGGGGCGTGTTGTCGAAGCCGTCGACGATACCGGTCTGCAGGGCAGTCAGGACTTCGGAGATCGGCAGCGTGACGGCCTGGGTGTGCAGCGCGGTGTACATCTTCTGGTGCACGTCGGTCTCTTGACAGCGCATCTTGAACTTCTGCAAGTCGGCCGGTGTGTGGATCGGGCTGTCCTTGGTGCCGAAGCTGCGCCAGCCGTTCTCGGCCCAAGCGGCCAGCACGAAGCCCTTGGCATCGAGGGCTTGGCTCATCGGTTGGTAGAGGATGTTGTCCAGGACGTAGTCGGCCTCTTCGTTGGTCTGGAAGAGGTAGGGCAGCTCGGGGATCTGGAGGAGGGGGATGTTGGCGCCTTCGGCGATGGAGGCAGTCGAGAAGCCGCCGCCTTGCAGGCGTGCACCGCGACGCACATCGCGCACCATCTCGACTTCGCCACCCATCACGCTGCCCAGGAAGAGCTTGATCTTCACCCTGCCGCCGGACTCGGACTCGACCCGCTTCTTGATGTCCTGGAGTTGATCAGCCCAGGGTGTGCCTTCTGGGGCGGCCGTGCCGAAGTTGGCCACGAACTGGGGGTCGGCCTGGCTGGTGCGGGACGGGAACAGGGCGATGGCGGCGGCGCCGATGACTGCGAGGGAGGTGAGGATGCGGGCGCGCATGGGTGCTCCAGGCGGGGGTAGGTGAGGCACGGGGACGAACGAGCTGGGGTGGACTTGTGTCCGCCGTCTAGTCAGTCGGCGAAGAGGTCCGACTCTTCTGCCATGAGCTTGCGGGCCTTGGCTTGCTCGGCTCGGTTCTCGGACGCGATCTCGGCCACGGTGTCGGGATTCGCTGCCAGCACCGTGTTCAAAGCTTCTTCGAAGGCGGCCTTGTCCTGGCTCTTCACAGCCCAGTACTCGGCCAGAATCACCGTCGTGCCCAGGTACTCCGGGTGGCTGGTGATCGCGATTTGCAGGTGCTGGTGGGACTTGTCCAGGTCCTGGCCGGCGAAGCTGGGGATCGCCGAATAGTAGGCCCCCCAGTAGCGGTCGGGACCGCTGTAGAAGTAGTCCGGGTCCAGTTCACCGACCCGAGTGATGTAGGCCTTGACGGTGGGAAGATTCTTCAGGGTCTTGCCCAGGCCGGACATCTTCGCCCACTTTCCCAGGGAAGAGCTGGTCCAATACAGGCACGGCACATCGTCCAGGGTCAGGACGCGCACGGCGGTGGACTCTTTTTCGTCGCCCTTCTGGAGCAGCTCGGCGAAGTCGGTGTTGATGGCCAGGCAGCGCTTGCCCCAGGTGATTGCCTGGTCCCAGTCGGCGAGCTTCGCCTCTTTTTCGGTCTCATGGGCGTCACCGAGGAAATACCAGCCGCGCACCAGGCGGCCGGCGATCTGTCGATTGGTGGGGTCCGCTGCGATGGCCTCTTCGTACTTGGCCAGGGCCGCCTGGAGCTGCGTCTTGTCTGAACGCTGCGCCCACAG